>CALVKX010000149.1 GCA_944333375.1 uncultured Eubacteriales bacterium | reverse complement strand
GGAGCCAATAAAGGGACTCGAACCCTTGACCTGCTGATTACGAATCAGCTGCTCTACCAACTGAGCTATATTGGCGCATCAGCATTTATTATTATATCAAAGCCCTGCAAATTTGTCCAGCCTTTTTTCGAAAAAGCTTCTAGGAGGGAAAATGCAGGCAAAATACAGCCGCCCCCTTGCGCCGCGGGGCGGCTTCGTGCTATGATCGTAACCAGTGTAGTAGGCGGTCCCGGGGAGCGGGGCCGGGCAGGTTGGTCTGAGGACCGAAGGTAGTACGGAAGGATGGGAAGTATGGTCAAAATTCTGGTATTGGCGCTCTATGCCCTCATGATGGTCGCGGTGATCGTGCTCACGGCGCGAAAGCACCTCTCCCTCAACGACTTTTTGCTCGGCGGCCGCAACGTCGGGCCGTGGCTGAGCGCACTAAGCTACGGCGCGAGCTATTTCAGCGCCGTCATCATCGTCGGCTACGCCGGCTCCACCGGCTGGAGCGCGGGCCTTTCGGCCGTTTGGTGCGGCATCGGCAACGCCCTCATCGGCAGCCTCCTGGCCTGGTCCCTCCTGGCCCGCCCCACCCGGCGCATGGGCGAGAGGCTCCAGGTAGCCACCATCCCGGGCTTTTTTGAAAAGCGCTATCAGAGCCGCCCGCTCAAGCTGGCCGCCAGCCTCATCATCTTCGTCTTTCTCCTGCCCTATTCGGCCAGCGTCTACAAGGGGCTGGGGAACATGTTCCAGCGGGCCTTCGGCTTTGATTACGCCGCCTGTGTGACCGTCATCGCCCTGCTCTCGGCGGTCTATCTCTTCGCCGGCGGCTACCGCGCCACGGCTGTGACGGATTTTATCCAGGGCATCATCATGCTGGCGGGCATCGCGGCGGTGGTGTGCTACATCGTCCGGGCCGCGGGCGGCGTGGGCGCGGGCGTGGAGGCGCTGGGCGACATGGGCTCGCTCCTGCCCCCGCAGGGCAAGGGAACCTGGCTGCTGAGCAACGTCCTGCTCACCTCCATGGGCGTTTTGGGCATGCCGCAGATGATCCACAAGTTCTTCGCCATCCGCGACGAGGGAAGCGTCAAGCGGGCCACGGTGATTTCCACCTTCTTTGCCCTCGCCGTCGCCGGCGGCGCGTATTTCGCCGGCAGCTTCGGCCGCGTGGTCCTCGCCCGCATCGCCTCGCCCGACGGCGCGGGCACGCTCTATGAGCTGGTGGAGAGCGGCGCCATGTCCATGGACGACATCATGCCCGTCATGCTCACCGACCCCACCGTCGTGGGTATCCCCGACGCGGTGCAGGGCCTGTTCGTGGTGCTGCTTCTCTCGGCCAGCATCTCCACCCTGACCTCCCTGGTCCTCTCCTCGGCCTCGGTCGTCTCCCTGGACCTCATCGGCTCCGTCACGCGGCTCACTCAGCGCGGCGCCACCCTCATCATGCGCGTCCTGTGCGTGCTGTTCGTCGTGCTCTCCCTGGCCATCAACTTCTGGATGCAGGACACGCCCATCGTCTCCCTCATGTCCCTGTCCTGGGGCACCATCGCGGGGGCGTTCCTGGCGCCCTTCCTCTACGGCCTGCTCTGGCGCGGCGTGACCCGCGCGGGCGCGTATGCGGGGGTGATCGGCGGGGCGCTGATCTCGCTGCTGCCGCCGCTTCTGGCGGGCGACATGAGCCTGGCGCCGATGAGCGGCGCGGCGGCCATGGTCGCGGGGTTGATTTTGGTGCCGGCGGTGAGCCTGTTTACGCGCGGCTTTGACAAGGCGCATCTGGACGAGGTTTTCGGAAGTTAACCAAAGAGGCCCCTGCCGGAAGGCAGGGGTCTTGCGATTTACAGAAGCGGCAGGAGATGCTCCGCGCTTAGCCGCGCATCCTCCAGCGCCGGGCGCTCGGGGCTTTCGTCCTGCTCGACGACCAGCCAGCGCGCGCCGCTCTCCCGCGCGGCCTCCACCAGCGACGGGATGTCCTGACAGCCCGCGCCCAGGGGCTTAAAGAGGAAGGGACGCTCCTGGGGCGCGGCCGCGTCCTCCTGTCCCAGCAGCGCGTAAGGCGGCGTATCGCAGTGATCGCCCACGTAGTCCTTGAGGTGCACCACGGGGCAGCGGTCCGCGTAGCGGCGGATGTAGGCCGCCGGGTCCTGGCCCGCGTAGCGGATCCAGCAGGTGTCCAGCTCGGTCTTGAGCACGGAGGCGGGCAGCGCGGCGTAGAGGAAATCCAGCGCCGCCATGCCGCTGAGGGGGGCGAACTCGAAGTCGTGGTTGTGGTAGAGCAGCGAGATCCCGCGCTTTTTGCACTGGCGGCCGAAGGTGTAGAGCGTCTCCAGCACGCGGGCGAAGCCCGGCGCGCCGGGGCGGTCCTCCTCAGCCAGGTAGGGAACGGCGATGCAGCCGCAGTCCAGCTCCTCGTGGTAGTCCAGGACGGATTGCATGTCGTCGCGGATCTGCTGGAGCGGGACGTGGCTGCTCACGGCCTTGAGCTGGGCGTGCTTGAGGAGCTTTTTGACCTCCTTGGCGCTCTTTTCAAAAAAGCCGGCGAACTCTACGCCCTCATAGCCCATGCGGGCGAGCTGCTCCAGAACGCCCTCCAGATCGCCGCTGGCGTCCTCGCGCGCGGAATAGAGCTGGTAAGCGGGGGAGAGATGTTTGCTCATGGGAAAACTCCTTTACGTTTTTTCAAAGGGCCGCCGCGCGGCCCTCAAGATGGCTTTAAAGATAACATTCTTTTCCCGTCTGTCCTTTTCCTGCCTTGCGGGAAGATTTTACAAAGCCCGCCGGCGGCGGGCTTTGGTCAGATGTCGATGAACTTTCGAAACTCGCGCATGATCCCGATGCCGTCGGGGTAGTGCGCCGCGAACTGGGGCACGGCGTGGCTGGGGAAGCTGTTGCCCTCGATAAACACAGGCCCCTTTTCGGTGACGGCCACGTCCCAGGCCACAAAGCGCATCTGGGGCACCTTCTGGGCGGCCCGGAGGCACATGGCCTTGGCCTCCTCAAAGAAGGGCACCTCAAAGCCCACGATGGGCGTGTGCGTCATGGGGTGCTCGGTGTAGGTGTTGCCCTGCTTGTCCGCGCCGACGGTGAGCAGCTTTCCGCTTTCCAGGTCCACGCGCGCGGCCATGCCGCCCTGGTCGACGTTGTCCATGACCTTGCCGTTGCCGATGCGCAGGAAGGCGTAGACGATGCCCTGCTTCTTGTCGCCCAGGAGGGTGGCGATGCGGATGGTGTTAACGGAGGTGGGGCAGAGGGCCATCAGGCGGGGATGCTGGATGACCCGCTCCTCGATGATGCCGATTTGTCCGTCCAGCAATTCCTTTAGAAACGCCGCCTCGCGGCCCTTCCAGTCGCTTTGGGTATAGCGCGCGATGCCCACGCCGCTGCTGCCCTCCAGGGGCTTGGCGATGATGTCCGGGTGGGCCGAGAGAAACGCCGAAAGCGCCTCCACGTCCGTGTCCGCGGTGATCTTCATCCACCCGCGGCCGACCTCCTCCTTGAACAGCTCGTTAAAGGTCGCCTTGTCGTCAAAGAGGTACCAGTACGCCTTGTCGTTCATCCGCCGCACGATCTGGTTGCTCAATCCGCGCGTGATCTGTGTGCGCCGCTGGGCGTCGTTCAAGCGGTACATCTGGGCGATCTTGTAGTCCACATAGCCCGCGTTGTAGCGAAGCGCGCAGCGGAGCATGTCAAACAGCAGCCACAGGCGGCTTTTGCCGCTCGGCTTTCGCAGCATGCCCGCGGTTTTCCACATGGCCTTCCAGTCCATGCGCACCAGCCTCTTAAAGAAGAAGGAAAGCCTTCCCATTCCTCCGTCCTCCCCGCCTTAGACGTTGAAGCGGAACAGCACCACATCGCCGTCGCGCATCACATAATCCTTGCCCTCGCTGCGCACCAGTCCCCTGTCGCGGCACGCCGCCATGCTCCCCAGCGCCCTGAGGTCCTCAAAGGCCACCACCTCGGCCCGGATGAACCCGCGCTCAAAGTCCGTGTGGATCTTGCCCGCGGCCTGCGGCGCCTTGGTGCCCCACCGGATGGTCCACGCGCGGCATTCGTCCGCGCCCGCCGTGAGAAAGGAAATCAGCCCCAGCAGCGTGTAGCACGCCGCGATCAGCCGGTCCAGGCCGCTCTGGCCCAGCCCCAGCTCGCTCAAAAAGGCGTCCTTCTCCTCCGGCTCCATCTGCGCGATCTCTTCCTCTATCTGCGCGCTCACGGTGAACACCTGCGCGCCCTCGGCCTTGGCGATCTCACGCACGGCCTTCACATGCGCCGATTCCTCCTGCCCGATCTCGCTGTCGGCGATGTTGGCCGCGTAGATGACCGGCTTGTCCGTCAAAAGGAACCAGCCCGCCACAACCTCGCGCTCCTCCTCGCTCATGGGGAAGATGCGCGCGGGCTTGCCCGCCTCCAGATGCGCCTTGAGCCGGTTGGCCACGTCCGCCTCCAGCGCCTGGCGCTTGTCCCCGTTTTTGAGCAGATGCTGCGCCTTCTCCGCGCGCCGCTCCACCGTCTCCAGGTCCGCCAGGACCAGCTCCAGGTCGATGACCTCGATGTCCCGCCTCGGGTCCACCGAGCCGTCCACATGGATCACGTTCTCGTCCTCAAAGCACCGCACCACGTGCACGATCGCGTCCACCTCGCGGATGTGCGAGAGGAACTTGTTGCCCAGGCCCTCGCCCCGGCTCGCGCCCTTGACCAGCCCCGCGATGTCCACAAATTCCACCGTCGCCGGCGTCACCTTCTTGGGCTCGTACATCCTCGCCAGCTCGTCAAGCCGCGGGTCCGGCACCGGCACCACGCCGGTGTTTGGCTCGATGGTGCAGAAGGGATAGTTGGCCGCCTGCGCGCCCGCGCGCGTGATGGCGTTGAACAGCGTGCTCTTGCCTACGTTTGGGAGTCCCACGATACCCAGCTTCAAATGCTCCACTTCCTCAGTATATGCTCTGTTCAACAGCTAGTATAGCCTGATTTGGACAAAAATGCAATTTCGTTTTATGCCCGGATGGTGAAACGAACGTTCGGGAGAGCGGGCGAGAGGAACATACGGAAAAGGACGAGGAGTCGCAACGCCTTATGAATCAAAAGGTTCGGGAAATACAAGAATCTAAAAAAGAAGTCAAAAAATTCGAAAAAAGGTGTTGACAGGGAGGGCGAAGCGTGCTATCATGTACAAGCTCGCTTGAGAGCAACGAACCTTGAAAACGATACAGAGCAAGGAAAGCAAGAACG
>CALVKX010000148.1 GCA_944333375.1 uncultured Eubacteriales bacterium | reverse complement strand
CAGAAGATGTACCAGTCGCTGGGGTTTCTCAAGCTGGGCCTGCGCAAGCGCTACTATGAGGACAACGGCGAGGACGCCTATCTCATGGTCTGCCAGGAGATGCCCCCGGTGGACCCGGATTTTTCGGAGGACGCGGGCTGAAGAACCCGTGCCGCATGCCTGCCGGCGGCGCGCCGGACAAAAGCTGGAAGCGAAGGAAATCTTCCGGCTTTTTTTCATCTCCATGAACCATTTTGACTTTTGCGTTGTCTTTATAGGTACCCCCGGGCAAACGGGGCTTGCGCAAGACAACCGCTTAGGAGGGATTTTGTGAATACCCAGACCTTTCTGGAGGAGGCGGGCAAGCTGGAAAGGCTTTTGTACCGCGTGGCCTGGTCGATGCTGTCCAACAGCGACGACTGCGCCGATGCCGTGCAGGAAACGCTGATGAAGGCGTGGCAAAGCCGCGACGCGCTTCGAAACATCCGCAGTTTCCGGCCATGGATCACCCGGATCATGGTCAACACCTGCAACACGATGCTCCGCAAACGGCTCAATCAGCGCTGGGTGCCGCTTGAGGAGGACATGGCCGTGCTGGACGCGCCGCAGGACGGCGCCTTTGACCTGGATGAAACGCTGGGCCGCCTGTCCCCCGAACACCGGGCGGTGGTGGTGCTCCATTACGTGGAGGGTTACAAGGTGCGCGAGATCGCCGCAATGCTCGGTATTCCCGCCGGTACGGTCAAAACCCGCCTGATGATGGCGCGGGTACACATTCGCAAAAATCTGGTTCACTCTCCGCTGGAAGAAGGAGGACTCAGTCATGAAAAAGCGTGAGTACGCGGAGGCGGTGGAACGCTGCATTCCCCAGACGCCTCCGGTCTTTCACAGGGCCATGAGCCGGACGCTGGAGACAATCGCGGCGCAGGCCCCTGCCGGGGAAGAGGCCGCCAAAGCTCGGCCCGCCCTTTCCACGCGGCGCGCGCTGGCATTTGCGCTGGCGGCGCTGCTGCTCATCGCCACCGCGGCGGTGGCCGCGACCCATTGGAACCTCTTTGACGCCCTGAGCTTTCTGACCGGCGCCAATCCCACCAACGCCGATCTGGTGATGCGGCGCAACCTGTATCAGACCACGGTCAACAACGTGGAGATCACCGTCCGCGAGGCGGGCTACGACGGGAGGACCCTGCTGATTCAGTACGCCTACCGCATGCTGGACGTGGACACGCCGCTGGGTCTGTACCGGGAGGAATTCGCCGGCTATCCCGAGGACCAGCGCGAGGGCATTCTGGAGGAGGACAGCAACCTCCTTTATGAGCATAACGTGGGCTGGTGGATCGACCATCTCTGGATTGACGGGCAGTGCGTGGATATGCCGGAAAACTCCGGCGGCGTCACCACCGGAACGCCCAACCCCGGCGAAATGGTGCAGACGGAATACTGGCGGCTGGACAACGAGGGCGTGAAGCTGTCGGGCACGGTGGAGATCTCCCTGCCCATCGGCGAGCGCCAGCCGCTGGAGGAGTACATGCGGGCGGAACACCCCGAAAAGTACGACGCGGACGGAAACCTGCTCCTGCCGGAGAAGGGCATCGTCACCTTTGCGCTGGACACGGACGACATCCTCTCCAACGTGCGCTATGAATATCCCAACCTCCCCACGGAAGCCGAAACCGTGACCGCGCGGGCCACGGAGGTTTGCTACTCCCCGCTGATGACCTACATCACCCTTGAGCTGGAGGCCGCGCCCGGCGCCGTGGAGGCCTATCAGGCGGAAAACGGCAAGGGATACTATGACGAGGACGGCAACCTGCTTTGGGAGTACAGCGCCATGGACGTGTTCGGGGACTGGATTTACAGCCTGCGGCTGGTGGACGGCGAGGGCGCGGAGCTGTTTCCGGGCCATTACGGCAACAACGGCTACGGCGACGAGTGGGCCGAGTTCCTCTACCCGTGTATCGAGGAGATTCCACAGGAGCTGTACCTGGCGCCCTTTGTGGACGGCAAGGCGGATCTGACGCAGGCGGTGAAGGTGAAATAACCGGTTTAGGCTCTACAGGACAAATTTGGCGGCGCGCGATGACCCGCATCGCGCGCCGCCTTTTTATCCGAAATCGTGCCGCGTGCCGCAGCCGCTCCCGATGCGCTCAAAGACCCGCACGATTTTTTCAATGCGCCGGAAACATTCCGGGTCCTCCAGATCATCCCGCTCCAAAATGAGGCGGATAGCGTTCAGCGCCTGATAGGCTGTGTCATGAACCAGCGCCTGCGGGTCTGCCGGAAAGCCAGATTTGTTCTTTTTAAGATGATGCGCAAGAATCTCCTCGAATAGCTCCATGTGGATTCCTCCTTGCAGTCTATTTTACTATTGTTCAATAGTATAGTCAATACTATCAAACGAGCGTAGGTTAGCCTGTGCATGAGGTGATCGCATGCGCTATCCCCGTTTGAAGGACCTTCGGGAGGATCATGAGCTGATGCAAAAACAGGTGGCGGCTGCGCTGGGAATTGACCAGCGCGTTTATAGCAACTATGAAACCGGCAAGCGCGAGATTCCCGTGCATCATCTGGCGGCGCTGGCGGATCTCTACCACACCAGCACGGATTATCTGCTGGGGCGTACGTCCTGCCCGCAGCCTTATCCCCTCAAAAAAGAAACGCCCCGGTAGGTTGCCGGGGCGTTTTCGTCATCAAAAGCAAAAGCCGTGCGGACAGTTCGCACGGCATTGCCTTTCGATGCAAGGGGCAGCCTTACTGGGCCTTGGCAAGCTGCTTCGCCAGACGGGCCTTCTTGCGGCTCGCGGTGTTCTTGTGCACAATTCCCTTGGCGGCGGCTTTATCAATAGCGGAGGTGGTGAGGCTGTACTGCGCCGCGGCGGTGGCGGGGGCAGTGGCGATCTCCGTCTCAAACTTCTTGATGGCGGTCTTGACCTTCGACTTCACCATACGGTTCCGAAGGTTCTTGGTTTCGCTGACCTTCACGCGCTTGATAGCGGACTTGATGTTCGGCAACGTGTTTCACCTCCTTGGGTCCTAAAATCGCAAGGATGATTGTACCATGCTTTGGGGAAAAATGCAATACCCGCGGCGGGATTTTCTTTCACACGCGGCGGGATTTTCTTTCACAGGGGCAAAAGGCCCGCCAGGAACGCCACCGCGCAGGCCGCGGCGGCCACGGTCAGAAGCCCTTTTTCCATCCAGCCCAGCGCCAGCGCCGCCAGCGTGCCGGCCAGCGCCGAAAACCAGTTGCCCGTGGCAGAAAAGACCGCGGGGAAGGTCATCGCGCCCAGGACCGCGTAGGGGACGTAGTAGAGAAAGGACTGGAGAAAGACGCTGCGCACGCGGCCGCGGATGGCGGCCAGCGGCAGCATGCGGATGAGGTACGTCACCCCGGCCATGACGGCCAGATAGATCAGAAAACGGGACCAGTCCATCAGCGCGCCTCCTGCTGCGCCGCGTCGGGCGCCTGTTGTTCCTCAAAGGGGCGGGGCATGAGCCAGGCGCCCAGGGCCGAGGCGGCCACGGCGCACACGATAATGCGAAAGCCGCTGGAGATGAAGCCCAGCGCGGGCCACAGCGAGATCAGGCAGCTCAGGCCCACGGCGATGAGCACCACCGCCCGCACCTCGCGCAGGCGGCGGAAGGGAGGCAGGACGATGGCGATGAACATGCCGTAGATGGCGATGCCCAGCGCGTCCGTCACGGCCGCGGGCAGGATCCCGCCCGCCAGCGCGCCCAGAAGCGTGCCCAGCACCCAGCCCAGGAAGGGGCCGTTGGTCAGGCCGTAGAGGTAGGCGCGGCCCACGGCGCCCGGCTGCTGGGAGGCGACGACAAAGACCTCGTCGGTGTTGCAAAAGGACAGCAGCAGGCGGTGGAGGAGCGTCATGCTCCCGTCGAGCTTCTGGCTCAGGCTCAGGCTCATCAGCGCGTAGCGCAGGTTGATGGTGAGCTGCGTCAGCGCCATCTCCGCAAGCCCGCCGCCCGCGGCCATGAGCTGGAGGCCCGCGAGCTGCCCGGCGCTGGTGACGTTGAAAAACGAGATCATGACCGCCTGCAGGGGCGTGAGCCCCAGCGACGTGGCCTGGATGCCGAAGGCGAAGGACACCGACAGATACCCCAGGGCGATGGGCAGGCCGTGGCGCAGGCCTCTTTTGTAATCGGCAAGCATGTAGTTCCCTCCCTTATGGGCGCCGGCGGAAGGCGTCAAGGATGACGTTGATCCCCAGAAGGCTCATAAGCCAGCTCAGCGGCGAGCACCCGCAGCCGCGCCGCGGCTCCGGGCGCCTGCGCCCGCGGCGGCCCAGCACGAGCAGCGCCAGCAGCGCCAGCACGATCCACCCGCCCGCGCTCATGCCCGTCTCGGCATGACGGCGGCTGTCGCGGTCCGTCTGGTAGTCCCGGCTGGCGTCGCCGATGGCGTCCATGACCTCGTCCCACAATTCGGACCCGGCGGTTGGCGCGGGCGTGGCCGCAACGGCCCCGAACAGACCGTCCATGGCGATCTCCGCGCCCGTCTGCTTGGTCAGCAGCGCCTGAAAGGCGCGGCAGAAGTCGCCCAGTGCCTCGTCGTAGCGCTGGGAGGCGAAGAGGCCGGCAAAGCCGGAGGAGGTGTAGAGCAGGTTGTCGGCGCTCTTGAAGCCCAGGACGGCGGCTGCGCCGTCCCCCATCACGGCCGCGAAGGCGTCCTCGCCCGCCGCGCCGCACAGCAGGATGTCGTCATCCCCCAGCCCCCAGGCGGAAAACAGCGCCTCGGCGTAGGCGCGGGCGTCCAGCCCGTCCAGAAAGTGGACCAGCGCCACCTGCAGGCGAAGGCCCGTCTCCGCCTCCACCTCCGAGGCGTAGGCGGAAAAGTCCGCCGCGGTCTGCGCGCTGAGCACGTCCGCGGCGTCGGTCACGGCGCCGGCGCGGGCGGGCAGGCGCGGCAGGGCGGAGGCGGGCAGGACCGCCAGCGCCGCGAGCAGGCAGAGAATCAGGCAGAACCTTCGTTTCAAACGCATCGTCCCGCCCCCCCTTACTCATACGCTTCGCAGGGCGTCACGCCCAGCAGCCGCGCCAGCGCGCCGGTGAGGGGCGCGTCCAGCAGGGCGTTGAATTCCCTGGCGGCGCGGTTGTAGGTTTCGGCCGCGGCGCTGGTGCCCAGGCTTTGAAAGTCGGCCTCCAGCATCTCCAGGTAGCGCCGGTCGCGCTCGCTGTCCTGAAAGCCGGGCGCGGCTTCCAGCTCATGGGCGAGCGCGGAGAAGGCGGCCTGAAGCGCCTCGTCC
>CALVKX010000147.1 GCA_944333375.1 uncultured Eubacteriales bacterium | reverse complement strand
TCCTTCTCGGAGTACTCGTCGTAGATCTTGCCCTGCTCCGCCTCACGGATGCGCTGCATGATGACCTGCTTGGCCGTTTGGGCCGCGGTGCGCAAAAAGCCGGTGGGGGTTACGTCGATCTCGGCGATGTCGCCCATGCGGTAGTCGGCGCGGATCTTGAGGGCGTCCTCCAGGGTGATCTGGTTGGCCGGGTCCTCGACCTCGTCGGTGATGGTCTTGCGCGCGAACACCTGCGCCACGCCGGTGGTGCGGTCAAGGGTCACGCTCAGATTCGTGGGCGCGTTCTCCTCGCGGGATACGTTTTTCTTGTACGCGGCCCTCAGCGCCTCCTCGATGGCGCTATAGAGCATTTCCTCGCTGATATCCTTTTCGCTGGCCAGCGCCTTGACCGCTGCGATGATTTCCGCCTGTCCGCCGCCCTGCTGGTTCTTTTTGGTCGCTCTCATGGTGTTCCCCTGCCTTCTCTATTCTTCATCGTCCACGGCGTCGAATTCGACGTCGGCAAAGTCATCCTCATCCAGCTCAATCACGGGCTTGATGATCGCCACATCCCGGCGCTGAAAAACCAGCGGCTGCTCCGCGGCGTCGGTGATGGTGACGGCAGCGTCGTCCATCTCTCTGAGCAGCCCGCGAAACGCTTTCGCCCCGTCCCGGGCGGCAAAGAGCCGCACCTCCACCAGCGCGCCGCGGTTTTTCTCAAAATCACGCCGGGTTTTAATCGGCCGGTCCGCGCCGGGGCTGGAAACCTCCATGATATCATACTCCACGTCCTCCAGCATGGGTTGGAGGCGCTTGTGGTAGCGTTCGCAGTCGTCCAGCGACAGGCCGCCTTCCCTGTCCACGTACACGCACAGGCACCTGCCGCGGCTCTCCTTCTGAAGCGTGACTTCCACCAGCTCCAGCCCCTGTTCATCGGCCACGGCCTGCGCGCGCCGCTCCACCTCGCGGATGGGAGATGTCCCGGCGCTGTGCGCGCCCCTGCTTTTCGCCATTGTTCCCTACCTCGTTCGTCCGTTACTCAAAAACCCGTTGCAAAAAAGCAATCAAAAAGAGCGGACGCTATCGCCCATGCCCTTCTTCCACGCCGCTTTTGCAACTGCAAAGCGAGGCCCGAAGGAACACGCCCTCCGGCGCCGCCGCACCCCGCAGGGATGCGCCGCATGAAAGAAAAGGAAAGCGATACCCACTCTTTACGAAAAACCCTTCTTTCTTCCCGGGTCCAAATGCCTCCTGCAACAGCCCGCAACAGCAGGCAATAAGCAGTATACCACAACGTTTTTGGAAATACAAGCATTTTGCCGTATGTGGTGAAAAACTTGTCGCGGCCTTTACAGCCGCCGGGCGGCTGTGCTACACTTCCCTCAGCATTTTGCATGGAAAGGAGCGGCCCCAAATGTCCCTGTGCAACCTCTGTCCCCGCCGGTGCGGCGCGGAGCGCACCGAAACCAGCGGCAATGGCTTTTGCCGCATGGGCACCCTGCCCGTGGTGGCCCGCGCGGCGGCCCATCTGTGGGAGGAGCCCTGCATCAGCGGCACGCGGGGCAGCGGCACGGTGTTTTTCAGCGGCTGCCCGCTTGGCTGCGTATTCTGCCAGAACGAATCCATCAGCCATCACCGGCTCGGCCAGGCCATGGACGCCCACGCGCTGAGCGAGCTGTTTGCGCGTGTGGAGGCGCTGGGCGTACACAACCTCAACCTCGTCACGCCCACGCATTTCGCCCCGGTGATTTTCGAGGCGCTCAGCCTGCGCAGGCCGGGGATTCCCGTGGTGTGGAACAGCAGCGGCTACGAAACGGTGGAGATGGTCCGCCAGGCAGCCGCTCTGGTGGACATCTTCCTGCCGGACCTCAAGTATTTCAGCGCCGAAACCGCCGCCCGGCTCGCCGGCGCTCCGGATTACTTTCCCGTGGCGATGGCCGCCATCCGCGCCATGTGCGAGGCCACGGGCGCGCCCGTCTATGATGCCGACGGGCTGATGAAGCGCGGCACGCTGGTGCGCCACCTGATTCTCCCCCTGCGCACGTCCGAGAGCCTGCGCATCCTGGATGCCGTCGCCTCGGATTTGCCGCCGGGCACGCCGGTGAGCCTGATGCGGCAGTACACGCCCATGAACGGCGTGAGCCTTCCCGGCCTGGACCGCCGGCTGACCGTGCGCGAATACGCGCGGGTGCGCGACCACATGCTCGCTCTGGGGCTGGAGGGCTACCTGCAAAGCCGCGAATCAGCCGACGCCGCCTTTACGCCCGACTTCACGGACGAGGAGAGCGTGCGCCTCTTTCCTGCGAAGAATTGAAATTTTTCGCAATTTGGGGGTTGACATTCAGGCATAATCGAGTATAATAATCTTCGCTGGTTGCGATAGCGCCTTGAAAACGGGGCGTCCGCCCGGCAGAGATGCACCATTAGCTCAGTTGGTAGAGCACCTGACTCTTAATC
Organism: uncultured Eubacteriales bacterium; assembly: GCA_944333375.1. The sequence goes on along the minus strand of CALVKX010000147.1, from coordinate 2,804 downwards.
AGGGTGTCCAGGGTTCGAGCCCCTGATGGTGTACCAAACGACCCGCCGAAACGGCGGGTCGTGTTTTTTCATCTTCCGCCCCTTCTCCCCTCCGCCGGCATGCGCCCGCGAACTGCCGCAAAAGCGCCTCCTTCCCAAGCCGGAAGGAGGCGCCGTTTTGTGCCCCTCGAAGCGATGCCCTTACTTTTCAAACAGCGCCGCAATGTCCTCGGGGGTTTCTCCCTCGCGCAGCCTGCGGCAGACCACCATCAGCCGCCCATCCTCCAGGTCGTAGCTGCAGGTAATCAGCATGAGAAGCTGGTCGTCCACGTTCATGTCCACAGGTGAATTCCAGATCGAAACCTCTCTGAGATCCTCCAGATACGCCTTGAAGGCGCTGCTCTGACGGAAGGTAGCCGAATCCCTGGGCGCTTGCTCCTCATCATCGGGAAAGACGATCTGCGTGATGTCAAAGTAACTGGAATGGTCGGGCAGCATGGAGGCATTAAAGACCGATACGGGCGCATAATACACGGGCTGCTCGTCATAGATGGTCTGGAACATCACGACGGGATGCTCGCAGGCGTAGTCGTAGCGCTCAAAGTCCGAAAGCGTACCGAACATGGAGCCGTCCTTCATGTTATGGCCATGGATCAGCAGCACGTCATCCGCAGGCAGAAGCTGGTTGTTCATGTTGAGAAAGAGCGTGCCGTTTTTGTCCTCCTCACCTGTGAAGCCATGGTCGAGATAGTAGGTGTTGTCGGACTGCACCACAGGCAGATCAATGCTCTCGCCCGCCTTGAGCCAGCCTACAAAGTCCTCATTCTGCGCATAGGGTTCTTCCAGCTCCTGCGCGATGGCCGGCGCATCCTGCGCACCGTCGGCATCGGGCGCCTGATCGGCGTAGCCGGTCTTGGGGATCTCGGTGTTGCGCTGACGTTCGTTGACAAAGGAGGATTCGACGAGCACGTCGGCGAGGATGGTCCCCTTCGTATTCTTCGCGGTGCAGGTATATCCCTTGGTGTCGGTTTCCGTCACCGTATACGTCAGGCCGGCAGGCACGCCGATCCAGACGGTCTCATCATGCCGCAGCTCAAAGGAAAGCGTTTCGGCGGTGTCGAAGATACGCGATTCATCGCCCTTGACGTATACGCCGACGCCATGAACGGCTTTGCCGTCGGCGTTCCTGAAAACGACCTGGAAGGGGAAGTCGCGGTGGCGGCTCGCACCGCTTCCCGTCACGGTCTTGTTGACCGTCAGGAAGCCGTAATCCAGAGCGTTGACAAGGACGGAGGCCGTCGCCGAGGGCCGCTTGTCAGGACCGTATCCACCCGCGCCGACGATCTCAGCGGTATTGACGATGGATTCGCCTTCCCTGGCGTTGAGCACGACGGTCGTGAGGATGAGCGTGGCTTGCTGGCCGGCCTCCAGCGCCTGGATGTTCCAAACGTTGGTGGTTTCGTCATAGATTGTGCCCTGGGTCATCTCTTTGCCCGTCAGGAGCAGCTTTTCGTGCAGGGGCTCGCTCACCCGGATGTCCCTGATGGGCGCATTGCCGGTATTTGTGAGGATCACGGTGTAGTGGATCTCATCGCCGGGCACCGCGCTGAGGCGGTCCGCCGTCTTGACAATAGAAAGGTTAACCGCCGCATTCTCGCCCTTGATGGCAATGCTGTCGGAAATCGGCGTGGCAAGCTTGGTGCCGTCGGCCTCAGTGATCGATGCGCTGCTGACGATCTCCTTTCCCGGCACGACGTCAATTACGGTTGTATGCAGCTTGAGCGTGCTCTTTTGTCCCTCCGCAAGTTCCGGAATGGTCCAGGTTCCGTCTTTCCACGAGGTCCCCTCCTCGGGGGTCGCCCCGTCCAGCCTCAGGTTTGCCGACGGCAGATTCACCGTCACGGTCACTTTCTCCGCCTTGGCGTTGCCATCGTTGGATACGGTGACGATAAAATTCACAACGCTGCCCGTGGCGGTCGTGGTATGATCGGCGGCAATCCCGATGCTCATCTTCGGGGCCGTCACCCTCGTCGTCGCGCTGGCGATGCCCGTGCCTGTATTCGCCAGCGTCATCACGCCCGCCAGCGCCGCCGTAATGGTCAGTTCATCGCCTGCGGACGCGTTGAGCGGAACCGACGCCTGCAATGTCAGCGACGCGCTGGCGCCCGCCGCCACCGGCCCGGTCATCCAGCAGCCATCCGCATACGAGCCTCCGTCCGAAACCGTGGCCGCGGGCTGGGCCATGCTCTCCGGCAAGGCGATCTGGACCGCGCTGCCTTCAGAGGGGCCGCGGCCGTTATTGACAACCGTTACCGTATAGGTCAGGCTCTCGCCCGGTCTGGCTTCGCTCTTATCCACCGTGCAGAAAAGCTCGAGCTGCGGCGCCTCCTGAACCTTGACCTGTTTCTCGGCACGCGCATCATTGGCAGCCGTCGCCACGGCGCTGAGCACGTCGCCATGGGCCGCCGTCTCCAAAACCTGCGCCCGCACCGTCAGAGACACTGACGCGCCGGCTTCCAGCCGCTCCACCGTCCATATGCCTTCGGTATATCCCGCAGGCGCTTCAACAATCTGAAGCGTTTGCGCAAGGGTCACGTGTACAGCAACGGCCGTGGCGGCTTCCTGACCATCGTTGCTCAGCGTGAAGGTGAAGGACAGAATATCGCCAGCCTTTGCCGTTTCGTTATCAACACTGGCTCCGAGGACAAGATGGGCCTGCTGCTTCTCCTGGTTGCCGCCTTCCGGCTCCGTCCGCTCAGAATAGCCGCCATCCGTGTTCATGTTCCCGCTCTCCGGCTCTGTCGTGTTAGCCTGCGTTCGGTTTG
>CALVKX010000146.1 GCA_944333375.1 uncultured Eubacteriales bacterium | reverse complement strand
GGCGGCGAGAAGGTGCGCTGCATGCTCAGCCGCCTGATGATGAGCAAGGCCAACGCCCTGCTTTTGGACCAGCCCACGGATCATCTGGACCTGGAGAGCATCACGGCGCTGTCCAACGGGCTCCAGGCCTATCCGGGCAACCTGTTCTTCGCCTCCCACGACCATCAGTTCATCGACGAGATCGCCAACCGCATCATCGAGTTCCCCCTCGGCCAGGGCGGCTGCCTGGACCGCGAGGGCACCTTCGAGGAGTTCCTGCAATGGAAGCGGGGGCGCGCATGACTACGCCAAGGCCGGGCGTGTACCGGCACTTCAAGGGAAACCTCTACCAGCTCATCTGCACGGCCATCCATTCCGAGACGCTGGAGCGCATGGCCGTCTACCGCCAGCTCTACGGCGACCGCGCCGTATGGGTCCGTCCCCTGTCCATGTGGGACGAGCCCGTGGAGCGTGACGGCTATTGTGGGCCCCGCTTCACCTGGGTGCGTGAGGAAGAATAATACCGTGTCCCCGTTTCGATGGAAACGGGGATTTTTAATAGCCATAGTTTTTCCGTCCACGGACAAAACACGCGGCAGTCACCGTCAGCGAGCACGCCTCCGCCACGGCCACCGCCAGCCATACGCCGTCCAGCCCCATCAGCCCGGGGAGGATCAGCACCGCCGCGACCTGAAAGACCAGCGCCCGCGAAAACGAGATCAGCGCCGACACCGCTCCGTTGTTCAGTGCGGTAAAGAAGGCCGAGCCAAAGATGCCGCCGCCGGCAAAGAGGAATGAAACCGAATAGATCATGAAGCCGCGCTTCGTCATCTCCAAAAGGGCGGCGTCATAGCCCACGAAGATGCGGGAGAGCGGCAAAGCCAGCGCCTCCGCCAGCACCGTCATGACGGCGCTGAGCGAGGCGATGATGCCCAGGCTCCTGCGGAAAAGCCCGCGCAGCTCCCCGCGGTCGCCCGCGCCGTAATGGTAGCTGATGACCGGCGCGCTGCCGATGGAATAGCCGATAAAAACGCTCAGGAAGATAAAGTTGACATACATGATGACGCCGTAGGCGGCCACGCCGTCCTCCCCCGCCAGGCGGATGAGCTGAAAGTTGTAGAGCATGTTGACCAGCGAAAGGGAAAGGTTGGTCATGAGCTCGGAGGAGCCGTTGAAGCAGGCCCTCCCCAGGGCGCGAAGGTCCCACGCGGGCCGCGTGAGGCGCAGCGCGCTTTTGTTGGGCATAAGGAAGTAGGCCAGCGGAATCACGCCGCCCACAAGCTGGCTTAGCGCCGTCGCCACCGCCGCGCCGGTCAGTCCCCAGCCAAAGCCCGCGATAAACAGCGCATCCAGCACCATGTTCGTCACCCCGGCCGCGACCGTCACCAAAAGCCCCAGCTTCGGCCGCTCCGCCGTGATAAAGAAGCTCTGAAACACGTTTTGCAGCATGAACGCCGCCGTCGCCGGCAGCAGGATCCCGCCGTAGCGCACGCAGTCCTCCAGCATCGCGCCCTGCGCGCCCAGCATCCTGGCGGCCGGCCGAAGAAGCGGCATGCCCACCGCGGCAACCGCGGCGCCCAGCGCCAGCGTGACCAGAATCATCAGCGAAAACAGCGCATTGGCCCGCTCCCGGTCGCCCTCACCCATCGTCTTGGCCACCAGCGCGCTCCCGCCCGTGCCCAGCATGAAGCCCAGCGCGCCGAAGGCCATGAGAAACGGCATAATCAGGTTGATGGCCGCAAAGGGCGTCTTGCCCACGAAATTGGACACAAAAAAGCCGTCCACCACGCCATAGATGGAGGTAAAGATCATCATGACGATGGAGGGCAGGGTAAAGCGCAGGAGCTTTCGGCAGGTAAAGTGGTCCGACAGGCGAATGTTCATGCTCCCCCTCCGTCGCGCTTGTCCGGCAGCGCCTCCACCTGGGCGCGCAGGTCCTCCAGATACCGCTGGCTGAGCCTGAGATAGGCCCCCCGGTCCGCTTCCGGCCAGCCGCTCCAGACCGCCTCCTCCGCCGTCACCAGCGGCGCGACCCGCTCACGGCACAGCGCCTGCCCCGCCTGCGTCAGCCGCACGGGACGGTTGCGGCCCGTCCCCGTCTCCAGATACAACACCCCCTGCCGCTCCAGCCCGCGCAGGGCGGAGTTGACCGTCGGGCGGCTCAGGCCGGAAAGCCTCGCGATCTCCGCCGGGTACATGGGCCCCTGCGCCATCACGACCGTATAGAGGATGTGCATGGCGCTGTCCGACAGCCCCATCTTCAGCGCCGCGTCATGATAGGCCGCGTCGATCTCTCCATAGATATGCATCAGCCGTTTCCATTGTTCGATATGACGTGCCATCCTTCGCAACGCTCCTTGTACGAAATCATACATTTGAATTATAGTACGATTTCGTACATATGTCAATCCCCTTTGCTGGCTGTTCATATCATCTTGCACTTTTCCATAGATTGTGTTACAATGGCAACCATTAAAAGGAATCCCGTTGTAATGGCTGCCGTAGCCGGCAACCCTTTTTCAAGTGCGCTTGCGCATGAATCCACCCGTTCCTCTCCATCATGGGCGTATCGCTGATCCTGGCGCTCATCGCCGGCATCGACCTCACGCAGATCGCCGACGTCATCGGCGCGGGCTTCAGCGGCACGTTTACCTCCATCGGCATCGTCATCATCCTGGGCGCGCTGGTGGGCGTTCTTCTGGAAAAGACGGGCGCGGCGCTGAAAATGGCGGACTGCGTTGTCAAACTGGTCGGCAAGAAGCACCCCGAAGCCGCCATGATTATCATGGGCTGGATCGTATCCATCCCCGTGTTCTGCGACAGCGGCTTTGTCATCCTCAACCCCATCCGCAAGGCGCTGGTGCAGCGCACCCGCAAGTCCTCCGTGGCCTGTACGGTGGCGCTGTCCATGGGCCTGTACATCTCCCACTGCTTCATCCCGCCCACCCCGGGCCCCATCGCGGCGGCCAACACGCTCTTTGGCAGCGGCGGCCTGGGTATTGAGGTCAACCTTCTGCTGGTCATGGGCATCGGCGCGGTGTGCTCCATCCTCCCCATGATCGCCGGTTACTTCTTCGCCATCATCATCGGCAAGAAGGTCAAGGCCAGGGACGAGGCCACCAACGCCGAAGCCATCGGTCAGACCTACGAGGAGCTGGTGGCCAGCTATGGCAAGCTTCCCGGCGGCGTGATGTCCTTCTCTCCCATCGTGGTTCCCATCATCCTCATGGGCCTGGCCAGCGCCTTCAGCATGGCCGGCTCCAACCCTCCGCTCATCGTCTTCCTCGGCAAGCCCATCATCGCCCTGGCCGTTGGCCTGATCCTCGGCATCGTCCTGCTGGGCCAGTCCGGCAAGATGAAGGACTTCTATGAACTGACCAACGACACCCTCAAGACCGTCGGCCCCATCCTGTTCGTGACCGCCGCCGGCGGCGTGCTGGGCAAGGTGATCTCCTCCTCCGATCTGGTCAACTTCATCACCACCCATGCCAACACCCTGGAGACGCTGGGCCTGCTGTTCCCCTTCCTGCTGGCCGTGATTCTCAAGACTGCTCAGGGCAGCTCCACCGTTGCCATCACCACCAGCGCCGGCATCCTCGCCCCGCTGATGATGACGCTGGGCTTCGTGACCCCGCTGGACGCGGCGCTGGTCGTCGTGGCCATCGGCGCGGGCGCCATGACCGTCTCCCACGCCAACGACAGCTACTTCTGGGTTGTCACCAACTTCGGCGAGATGGAGCCCCAGGACGGCTACAAGACGCAGACGCTGGGAACGCTCGTCATCGGCGTCGCTGCCATCATCAACGTCCTGCTCATTTCCGCGATCTTCTGATCCCCGTTTTCTCCGGGCCGCGTCCTTGAACCGCCGCGGCCCGAATTTCTTCACCGTACGGAGGCAATGCACATGAATCATGACGCACAGCAAATTCTCGATGCAACCCTGCGGGAGGCCCTGCCCGGCGCGGCCGTGTGCCAGGCGCTGGACCAGATTGCGTTCCATCCCGGCGGAAGGCTGATTCTCGTTGCCGCGGGCAAGGCCGCCTGGGAGATGGCGCGCGCCGCCCACGAGCGCCTGGGGGAATGCGTCAGCGCGGGCGTGGTGGTCACCAAGTACGATCATTCACGCGGCCCGCTGGGATGTCTGGAGATCTTCGAGGCCGGCCATCCCGTGCCCGATGAAAACAGCTACCGCGCCACCGCCCGGGCCGTGGAGGTGGTATCGGGCCTGACGGAGTGCGACAGCGTGCTGTTCCTCCTTTCCGGCGGCGGCTCGGCGCTCTTTGAGCAGCCGCTCATCCCCGCCCAGGAGCTGGCCGACATCACCCGTCAGCTCCTGGCTTGCGGAGCCAATATCGTGGAGATCAACACGCTTCGCAAGCGCCTCTCCGCCGTCAAGGGCGGACGCTTTGCGCTGAGCTGTGCGCCCGCGCATGTCTACACCGTGGTTCTCAGCGACATCATCGGAGACCCCCTGGACATGATCGCCTCCGGCCCCGCCTACCCCGATGCCTCCACCTGCGCCCAGGCGCTGGAGATCGCGCAGCGCTACGACCTTCGCCTCTCCGATGCCGCACGCAGCCTGCTGGGGCAGGAAACGCCCAAGGCGCTCGCCAACGTCACCACCTTTATCACCGGCAGCGTGCGCCAGCTCTGCCGCACCGCGGCCGAAACCTGCCGCGCGCTGGGCTATGAGCCGGTCTTTCTCACCTCCAGCCTCACCTGCGAAGCCCGCGAGGCCGGCGCGTTCCTGGCCGCCATCGCCCGCGACCATCAGGATACGGACCGTTCGCTGGCCTTCCTGGCCGGCGGCGAAACCGTGGTCCACCTCACCGGCAAGGGACTGGGCGGCCGCAATCAGGAGATCGCGCTGGGTGCGGCCGAGGGCATCGCGGGCCTGCGCGACACCTGCGTGTTCTCCTTCGGCTCCGACGGCTCCGACGGCCCCACAGACGCCGCGGGCGGCATCGTGGACGGCGGCACCCTCGAGCGGCTGGCCGCCGCCGGTCTGGATGTCCACAAGGTGCTCCAGGACAACGACGCCTACCACGCCCTCAAGGCCGTGGACGGCCTGATTGTGACCGGCCCCACCGGCACCAACGTCAACGACCTGTCCGTGGTGCTCATCAAGCGCTGAGCTGTTCGGACAAAAAAACAACCGGCCTACGGAAAACCGCAGGCCGGTCTAGACTGCTGACAAACACTTTCCGGGAGGTTTGGAGGGCCCGCAGGTCCGCAACCTCAATCTTCGCGGCGGGCGCTGGCCGCGCCCACCGCTCGTTTCGGTTGACTCCTCCGGGTCGCTTTGCCACCTTCGGTGGCAAG
>CALVKX010000145.1 GCA_944333375.1 uncultured Eubacteriales bacterium | reverse complement strand
TCGGCGTTCACCACCGCATAAAAGTCATCCTTCAAGCTGGGCGTCTCCTCCGCCAGGCAGACGGAAACGGCCATCATAAGCGCCATCACCAGGCAAAGCACCGTTTTTGTGCGAACGATCACTCTACATTCCACTCCTTTGTTTCCGTATCGGGTAAATACGGATTGATTCAGGGCGTATTATAACAATTTGCGCCTTTTGCGTCAAGGGCTCGCGCCCTGCCCGGCGCTCGGTCCGAGCATCTTTACCTCAGCGCATCATACTCGGCATCGGCGACCGGCTCCAGCCACTCGCTCCCGGCATTTATGCCAGGCACCTCCACGGCCAGGTGACTCATCCAACCGTCCTTCACAGCGCCATGCCAGTGCTTGACGCCCGCGGGGATGTTCACCACATCGCCGGGCGTGAGCAGCCGCGCGGGCTCGCCCCATGCCTGATACCAGCCCCGTCCGGCTACGCACACCAGAATCTGTCCGCCGCCTTCATCCGCGCGGTGGACGTGCCAGTTATTGCGGCAGCCCGGCTCGAAGGTCACGTTGAAGATGCCCACCTGCCCGGCGGAAAGCGGCGCCAGATAGCTCCTGCCGCTGAAATACTGCGCAAAGCCGTCGTTGGGCGCGCCGATGGGAAAGATCATCGAGGCGGCATGGGCGCTCATGCCATCTGCGGCGGCGTCCTCCGCCCAGACCTCCCTGGCCATGTTGAACGCCGCCCAGGCTTTCGGCCAGCCCGCATAGAAGGCGGCATGGGTCAGGATTTCGGCAATCTCCTCGCGGGTGATGCCATTTTGCCGTGCGCAGGTCAGGTGATAGCGGAAGGACGAATCCGTCAGCCCCTGCGCCATCAGCGCCGTGACCGTCACCAGCGAACGGTCGCGCAGGGAAAGCTTATCGGTGCGGTTCCAGACCTGTCCAAAGAGCACGTCGTCGTTGAGCTCGGCAAATTTCGGGGCGAAGGTTCCCAGGGCGTCGCGCCCTGCGGTTTGTTTGACAGACATGGTTCAGACTCCTTTCATTGCGCGATACGGCTGCTTCGCCGGATAGGGGACAATGCCTTTTCGCCAGAGCGGCCCCCCCGGCTAGCACAATGCGACGGTTGCCGGGCGCAGACGATGTAACGCGCAATTCCACGGCAGCCTTTCTTTCCGGCCCGTATCTGACATCATTGTACCATGTGCGAATCCACCGGACAAGCGCAGCCCCGCGTTTCGGAAAAAACATTCCATGCCAAGACAAAAAGATCCCCCGAGCCTCGAGCAGCGCGCCGTCAGCGGCGCTTTGCTTCAGAATCGGGGGTCTTCTAAAGGCTGGCGCGCCTGGCGGGATTCGAACCCACGGCCTGCCGCTTAGGAGGCGGCCGCTCTATCCTGCTGAGCTACAGGCGCACAACTTAATAGATTATATCAAACCGGCCGGCGTTTTGTAAAGTCCTCTCGGCGTTTTTCTTCCCGTTCCGCAATGTAACGTTTCTCTTACAAAACCCTTACACTCGCCCTTTATCCCTTGGCAAGGAGGAGGGCTTGCGGTATACTGATAACGGAAGGAGGAATTTTCATGCGTTTATCTTTCCTGCGTTTTACCGCGTTCCTTACGGCGCTGATCCTGTGTCTGTCGGTCGCCGCCGCCGCGCTGGCCTATGACACCATCCCCTATGGGGAACACAGCGAGGACGTGCGTGAGATGCAGTCCAAGCTTAAGTCCAAGGGATACTACAAGGGCAGCGTGGATGGCAAATTCGGCCCTGAAACGCGCCGCGCCGTGCGCAAGTTCCAGGAGGCCATCGGCATTACCGTGGACGGCAAGCCTGGCGACCGCACCCTCACCGCTCTCTATGAGGGCGTCGGCGCCCTCAATGGCACGCGGAACCGGGAGCGAATCGACACCTCCAAGTCCGTCAACCCCGAGACGCTGTCCTACGGCTGCGAGGGCAGCAAGGTCAAGTCGCTTCAGCGCATGCTCAAGAAGGTCGGCTGTTACAAGGGCGCCATTGACGGCGTCTACGGGGACCTGACTTACGAGGCCGTCAAAAAGTACCAGTACCAGAAGGGGCTGCACGCCGACGGCATGGCGGGCACAAAGACGATGTCCAGCCTGCGCAAGAACACCTCCAAGTGACGCTCCCGCGCCTCCCGCTGCCCGGCGGGAGGCGTTTTTGAATATAATAAGGAAGCGCCCCCTTTTCAGATCGCTAAAAAAATGGTATAATATCAATCAGGAAGCCGCCTCATGCTCTGTGCGGGTTTGGGGCGGTTTTCCATGTCAGCAACCGGCGCGGCACGCGCCAAAGGGAGTGGAATTTGGTGACCGAACAGACCAACCAGCAGCAGCCCGGCGGCCAGGGTGCGCCCAGCGCTACGGCTGTGGATAAGAATGCATATGACGAAACGCAGATCCAGGTGCTCGAAGGGCTGGAGGCGGTGCGCAAGCGTCCCGGCATGTACATCGGGTCCACGGACTTCCGCGGGCTGCATCACTGCGTCTATGAAATCGTGGACAATGCCATCGACGAGGCGCTGGCGGGCTATTGCACAGACATCAACGTCTTTTTGCGCAAGGACGGCAGCTGCGAGGTGCGCGACAACGGCCGCGGCTTCCCCGTGGGCATCCACCCCAAGCTGGGCCGCCCTGCGGTGGAGGTGTGCCTGACGGTGCTGCACGCGGGCGGCAAATTCGGCGGCGAGGGCTATAAGGTGTCCGGCGGTCTGCACGGCGTGGGCGCCAGCGTGGTCAACGCCCTGAGCCGGCACATGAAGGTGACGGTCTATCAGGACGGCAAGATCTACGAGCAGGAATACGCGCGCGGCAAGGTGCTCTATGACCTCCGGGTGACCGGCGCCACCGACCGCACCGGCACGACCATCCGCTTCTGGCCCGACGCCCGCGGCGAGGACAACCCCGACGGCGTGTTTGAAACGGGTGATTTCCAGTTTAATATCCTCAAGGCCCGCCTGCGCGAGATGGCCTTCCTCAACAAGGGCGTGCGCATCACCCTGACCGACGAGCGCGTGGACCCCGCCATTGAGCGGGTGTACCACTACGAGGGCGGCATCATCGAGTTCGTGCGCTACCTCAACAAAAACAAGGAGGTCCTCTTTCCCGACCCCATCTACATGGAGGGCGTCATCAAGGGGACCACGGTGGAGGTCGCGCTTCAGTACAACGACACCTATCAGGAGAACATCTACACCTTCGCCAACAACATCCATACCCCGGAGGGCGGCACGCACCTGACCGGCTTTTCCTCCGCGCTCACCCGCAGCATCAACGAATACGGCCGTCAGTTCGGCTTCCTCAAGGCCTCCGATGCCAACCTCAAGAGCGAGGACGTGCGCGAGAGCCTGGCCGCCGTCATCAGCGTCAAGCTCGTGGAGCCGCAGTTTGAGGGCCAGACCAAGTCCAAGCTGGGCAACAGCGAGGTGCGCGGCATCGTGGACGGGCTGGTGTACGACCGGCTGTCCACGTTCCTTGGCGAAAACCCGGCCACCGCGCGCATCATTCTGGACCGCTGCGTGGGCGCGGCGCGCGCCCGCGAGGCTGCGCGCAAGGCGCGGGAACTTACCCGCCGCAAGACCGTGCTGGAAAGTGCGAGCCTGCCGGGCAAGCTGGCCGACTGCACCGAGCGCGACCCGGAGAAGTGCGAGATTTTCCTTGTTGAGGGCGACAGCGCCGGCGGCAGCGCCAAGACGGGCCGCGACCGCTTCTTCCAGGCCATCTTGCCCCTTCGCGGCAAGATCCTCAACGTCGAGAAGGTGCGCATCGACCGCGCGCTGTCCAACAACGAGATCAAGGCCATGATTACCGCCTTCGGCTGCGGCTACGGGGATGAGTTCAACATCGAAAAGCTGCGCTACCACCGCATCGTGTGCATGACGGACGCGGACGTGGACGGCGCGCACATCCGAATTCTGATGCTGACCTTCTTCTACCGCTACATGCGGCCCCTCATCGAAAAGGGCTATGTGTATATCGCCATGCCGCCGCTCTACAAGGTGACAAAATCCAAGAAGGAATACTACGTCTACGACGACAACGAGCTGGAGAAGCTTTTGCAGGAAATCGGCCGCGACCCCAAGCCGGAGATCCAGCGCTACAAGGGGCTGGGCGAAATGAGCAGCGAGCAGCTCTGGCAGACGACCATGAACCCCGAGACCCGCACCATGATGCAGGTTTCCGTGGAGGACGCCATGGCCGCCGACGAGATCATGAGCCTCCTGATGGGCGACAAGGTGGAGCCCCGCAAGGAGTTTATCGAGGAAAACGCCAAGCTGGTCACGGACCTGGATATCTGACGCTTCCTCTTGCCCCATCACAGTAAGGAGGGACCACCCCCATGGCTTCCACCATCAACGACAAGCTCATCCCCATCGACCTTGAGCATGAGATGAAAAAATCGTTCATCAGCTATGCGATGGCGGTCATCATCAACCGCGCCCTGCCGGACGTGCGCGACGGCCTCAAGCCCGTGCACCGGCGCATCCTGTACGCCATGAACGAGCTGGGCATGACGCCCGACAAGCCGTTTCGCAAGAGCGCCCGCATCGTGGGCGACGTGCTGGGCAAATACCATCCCCACGGCGACAGCTCCGTCTACGACGCCATGGTGCGTCTGGCGCAGGACTTCAACATCCGCTATCCCCTCGTGGAGGGCCAGGGCAACTTTGGCTCCGTGGACGGCGACGGCGCGGCCGCCATGCGTTACACCGAGGCGCGCATGAGCAAGCTCACGCTACACCTGATCGGCGAGATCGACAAGGACACCGTGGACTTCTATCCCAACTTCGATGAAACGCTCCTCCAGCCCACCGTCATGCCCAGCCGTTACCCCAACCTGCTGGTCAACGGCTCCAACGGCATCGCCGTGGGCATGGCCACCAACATCCCCCCGCACAACCTGCGCGAGGTGGTGGATGGCTGCATCCACATGATCGACCACCCCGACTGCACCACCGAGGATCTGATGCAGTTCATCAAGGGGCCGGACTTCCCCACCGGCGGCATCATCCTGGGCCAGAGCGGCATACGCGCGGCCTATCACACGGGCCGGGGCCGTATTCTGGTGCGCGCGAAAACCGAGATCGAGACCATGGGTCAGAACCGCAGCCGCATCGTGGTCACGGAGATTCCCTACATGGTCAACAAGGCCAAGCTGGTGGAGAAGATCGCGGAGCTGGTGCACGAGAAGCGCCTCGACGGCATCTCCGACATCCGCGACGAGAGCGACCGAAACGGCATGCGCATCGTCATCGAGCTCAAGCGCGACGTGCACCCCACCGTGGTGCTCAACTACCTCTACAAGCACACCTCCATGCAGGAGACCTTCGGCGCCAACATGCTCGCCCTGGTGAACGGCGAGCCCAAGGTCCTCTCCCTGCGCGAGATGCTCTATCACTACATCGCCCA
>CALVKX010000144.1 GCA_944333375.1 uncultured Eubacteriales bacterium | reverse complement strand
GCCATTGCCGTGTCATACGAAACCTTTGACGGCAAGACGTGGGAAAATCCCTACTACGACGCTTTTCGTGCGCTTTATGAAGGACAAAAGCTGAAATGAAAGCAGGGGGAGCGGTACGCATGAAAAAGAGCAAACTGTTGTTGGCGGCGGGTATTCTCGGCACATGCTATTTGCTATATTTGGTCGTCTATTTTGCGGGAGATCTTATCGCTCCGTCCAGCGCGACCGACGTGATTGCCAGCGGCCTTGCGACGGCGCTCGTAACGCCGCATATGGTCTGCGTGGGCGTAGCGGTGGTTTTCAACTGGCTGGGCTGGGCGCTGAAAGCGCCATGGGCGGCGCTGGTGGCGGGCATCCTGTACGCTGTGTCCATGGTCTGCATGTTTCTTTATGCCCTGTTTGTCGCGCTGCAAATGATTTTCTGCTTTGTTGCCTTTGCAAGAATGAAGCACAGCCAGACAAGGCCCGTCACGAGGATTGGCTATTGGCAGAAGGACAGGCCGTAAGAGCGCGGGTGCCCGCGCCCGGAGCCTCTGCGCGTTGCGGACGGCTATGTTCCGCCTCCCGGCGCGGCGCTCCGAGGAACGGCGATCCCCACCGCCGCCTGGCCGTCCATCCCCATCGCCTGGCCGCTGATATCCGCGTTTCGTATGAAAGCGCGAACGGAAGAAGGGAGCATGCATCCCCTTTGCGGGAAGCATGCTCCTGCCTTCCAAACCTTTCCATGCGGGTTTGGGAACACAAGCCGCCTGTCCCGGGCGCGGGCCTGATGACAGGGGCCGCTTGTCAATTCCGTTATTCCAGCTCAAATGCGCCCGTATAGAGCTGATAATACACGCCCTGCTTTTCGATGAGCTGCGCATGGCTGCCCCGTTCGATGATGGAGCCGTGGTCAAGCACCATGATGACATCGGCGTTTTGTACCGTGGAGAGGCGGTGGGCGATGACAAAGACCGTCCGCCCCTTCATCAGGCCGTCCATGCCTGCCTGGACCAGCGCCTCGGTCCGGGTGTCAATGGAGGAGGTGGCCTCGTCCAGAATCATCACCGGCGGGTCGGCCACGGCGGCGCGGGCAATGGAAATGAGCTGCCGCTGCCCCTGGGAAAGACCGCTGCCGTCGCCCTTGAGGACCGTATCATAGCCCTGGGGCAGCATGCGGATAAAGCCGTCGGCATTGGCCAGCTTGGCCGCCGCGATACACTGCTCATCCGTGGCGTCAGGGTTTCCGTAGCGCAGGTTTTCCATCACCGTGCCGGTGAACAGGTGCACGTCCTGCAGGACAATGCCCATGCTGCGCCGCAGGTCGGCTTTCCTGATTTTGTTGATGTTGATGCCGTCGTAGCGGATTTTGCCGTCGGCTATGTCATAGAACCGGTTCATCAGGTTGGTAATGGTGGTCTTGCCCGCGCCGGTGGCGCCCACAAAGGCGATTTTCTGCCCCGGCTCGGCGTAGAGGGTGATGTCGTGCAGCACTTCCTTCTCCGGCGTGTATCCGAAGTCCACATGGTCCAGCACGATGCGGCCTTCCAGCCTGGTATAGGTCAGGGTTCCGTCGTGATGGGGATGCTTCCACGCCCACAGGCCGGTGTGCTCGCCGCATTCCACAAGTTCTCCGTTTTCCTCCCGCGCGTTCACCAGCGTCACATAGCCGTCGTCCGTTTCCGGCGCTTCGTCCATGAAATCGAAAATGCGCTGCGCGCCTGCAAGGGCGGTGATGATGGAATTGAACTGGTTGGCGATTTGCGCAATCGGATTGGTAAAATTCCGGGAGAGGGTCAGGAAGGAGGCAATCGCGCCGAGGGTCAGCGTGCCATATCCGAACAGCCCCGGGTTTGGCGTGCCCGCGATGGCCATGTATCCGCCAATCAGGGCGATGAGCACATACTGCACATAGCCCAGGGCGTTCATCATGGGCATCATGGAGTTGGCGTATCCGTTGGCCTTGCCGGAGTTGTTTTCCCAGACCCGGTTGCGGCGGCGAAGCTCCGCCTTGGCCTGCGGCTCATGGCAGAATACCTTGACGACCTTCTGCCCGTTGACCATTTCCTCGATATAGGCGTCCAGGTCCGCAAGGGCTGTCTGCTGCGCCGCAAAGTAACCGCCGCTGCGCCCGATGACCAGCCTGGCGATGCAGAGAATCGCAGCCATGGTCACGCAGACCACAAGGGTCAGCCAGATGCTGAGATACAGCATGCAGCAGAATACGGCCACAAGGGTGCAGACGGAGGAAACAAGCTGCGCCAGGGACTGGGCGATCATCTGCCGCAGGGTGTCCGTGTCGTTGGTGTAAAGGCTCATGGTGTCGCCGTGGGTATGGGCATCGAAATAGCGGATGGGCAGGCGCTGCATTTTGGTAAACATCTCGTCCCGGACGTTTTTCAGTGCGCCCTGCGCCACGGTCACCATCTGGCGGTTGTAAATCCAGGTGGCCAGCGTCCCCACCGCGTACACCGCGCCGATGGTCATCAGCGCGTGAATCAGGCCGGTCAACACAGGCTCGTCCATGCCCAGCATGGGGATGATATAGTGGTCGATGAGCGTCTGCAAAAACATGGAGGAAGCGGCGCTTGCCAGCGCGCTCAGGACAATGCAGACCGCGACCAGCATCAGGGTGCCCCTGTATGGTTTCATATAGGTGAGCAGACGCCTGACGGTATGGGGATTGAAACGCTCCTGGTTTTTCATGGGTTGCTCTCTCCCTTCTGCTGGGATTCAAAGACTTCGCGGTAAATGGAGCAGGTCGCAAGCAGCGCTTCGTGGGTGCCCACCGCCGCGATTTTCCCATCGTCCATGACCACGATTTGGTCGGCGTTCTGGACGGAGGATACCCTCTGCGCGATGATGATTTTCGTGGTATCCGGGATGTATTCCCGCAACGCCTTTTGAATCAGCGCGTCTGTTCGGGTGTCCACCGCGCTGGTGGAATCGTCCAGAATCAGGATTTTCGGCTGTTTCAGCAGCGCTCGGGCAATGCACAGCCGCTGCTTCTGCCCGCCGGACACATTGGTTCCGCCCTGCTCGATGTGGGTATCATAGCCGTCCGGCATGGCGGAGATGAAATCGTCCGCCTGCGCCAGGCGGCAGGCCTCCCGCACCTCCTCCGGCGTGGCGTTTTCGTTTCCCCAGCGGAGGTTTTCTGTGATGGTACCGCTGAACAGCTCGTTTTTCTGCAATACCATCGCCACGGCGCCGCGCAGGGTATCCAGGTCATAATGCCGTACCTCTACGCCGCCCACGGTCAGGCTGCCGGCTGTGATGTCGTACAGGCGGGGAATCAGCTGAACCAAAGAAGACTTGGACGAGCCGGTGCCGCCGATGATGCCGACGGTCTGGCCGGAAGGGATATGCAGGCTGATGCCGTCCAGCACCTTTTTGTCCGCTTTGGACGCATAGGAAAAGCTGACGTTTTCAAAGCGGATTTCGCCGTTTTTGACCGCACGCACCGGCTGCGCCGGATTGGCAATGTCCGTTTTTTCGTTCAGCAGCTCCGCAATCCGCCGGGCGGAGGAACTGGCGATGGTAATCATGGCAAAGACCATGGACAGCATCATCAGGCTGGTAAGAATCTGAATGGCATAGGTGATCAGGGCGGTCAGGTCGCCGGTGGTCAGGCCAAGGGCGGCGTTGTTCCCGCTGGCGAGGATGGCCTTCGCCCCAATCCAGGAAATCAGAATCATGCAGGCGTACATACAGGCCTGCATCAGGGGGCTGTTGAGGGCGATGAGCCGTTCACCCTTTCCGAAATCCTCATAGATGCTCTGAGAAATCTTTTTGAATTTCTCTGTTTCATGCGCCTCCTGATGGAAGGATTTTACCACGCGGATGCCCCGCAGGTTCTCCTGCACCACATTGTTCAGCCCGTCATAGGTGTGGAAGACCCGCTCGAACACCGGATGCACCTTCAGGATAATCAGGGACAGAAGAATGGCCAGAATCGGGATGACCGCCAGAAATACCAGCGAGATGCTGCGATGGATGCCGAAGGAAACTATCATGGAAAAAACAATCATCACCGGCCCCCGGATGGCCATGCGAATCAGCATCTGGTAGGCGTTTTGCACATTGGTCACATCCGTCGTCAGGCGGGTGACGATGGACGCCGTGGAAAATTTGTCGATATTGGAAAAGGCGAAGGTCTGCACGTTGTCGTACATATCCTGCCGCAGATTGGCGGCAAACCCGGCGGCGGTCCTTGCCCCGATATGTGCCGACAGCATTCCGGCGCCCAGCTCCAGCAGAGCGAACACCAGCAGGGCGGCGGCGTACTTCCAGACAACGTCCATATGGCCGGCCTCAATGCCGAAGTCTATCAAATCGGCCATGCAGAGGGGAATGATGATTTCCATCACGACCTCAACGATAGAGAGAAAAACGGTTGCCCACGAACCTTTTTGATGTTCCCGCAGGCTTTTCAGCAACGTTCGAATCAAAACAAAAGCACTCCTTTCCGTTTGTAGCACGCTACATTTATGAGATGTGTTTGCGCCTGCCGGCAGCTGTCTTTCCCCAAAGCTGTAGCAGGCTACATAATTGCCGGCAAAATTGACCGGAGCATCATCGTCCAGCCGGCTTTACTCGATGTTTTTCAGAATCCTATCCAGCATCCGCTTCAGTTCGGCCGCCTCCGCCGGAGAGAAAGAGCGCAGCAGAATCTGTTCGTGTTCTTTGGTGACCTGCTGCATGGTCCGGCCCATCTGGTGTGCCTTTTCCGTTAAGCGCACCATCTTGTTCCGCCGGTCCGCCGGGTCAAACCAGGTATCCAGAAACCCGTTCTGCTCCATGCGGGAAACAATCCCGACCACAGTCGGGTGGGAAACCTGCAGGTGGTCCTCGATTTCCTTCTGCGTCGCCTCTCCGCCCTTTTCGTTCAGAAAGGCCAGCACCCGGCTCTGGGTCAGCGTCAGCTGGTGCCGTTTCAGGTCCGCATCGGCCCGAACCTTCAATTTTTCTGTAATCAGCTTCAATTTGTAGCCGACATCCTGCTCCATGGGAACACCGTCCTTCATTATGTAGCACGCTACACATTATAGGGCATGATACGGGCCTTGTCAAGGCCCAGGGCGTAAAAATCGAAAGTCCCCCGGAAATGTTTACAGGGGAGACAATAGCTGTTATCTTTATCAAGGGCGCGAGGGCGAGGAGCAAATACTTGTGATTGCCCCGCACCTCTGGACAAAGTGTCCAGAAGTCGGACAAACAAAATGCGCTTGCGTGGCACAAGGCCGTTCCCGCAGGGTGTTCACCGCTTTCTGCCGCCCACAATGGGGCAGGTCAACCACCTCGCAGATAGGGTAATACAGGAAAATCCGTCCGCAGTCATCCGCCCACCCATTCCTGCGGGATAATTCTGTCCGACGCAGGATAAAGGCGTACAGAACCTTTGCCTCGTTGGACAGGGGCTTGAATGTGGGGGCTTCAAAGAG
>CALVKX010000143.1 GCA_944333375.1 uncultured Eubacteriales bacterium | reverse complement strand
GGAATTACCGCCGGCGCGAGCACGCCGGATTGGTCACTTAAGGAGGTTGTCACACGCATGACTGACAAGGAACAATTGGACCGGCAGGTTTCCACCGAGGAGGCGGAAAAGGACAGCTTTATGGCTGATGTGGAAGCGACTCTGGTCAAGATCAGGCCCGGGCAGACCGTGAAGGGAACCGTGGTGCAGATCACCGACGACGAAGTCTGTGTCAACATCGGTTTCAAGAGCGACGGGCTGATCAAGCGCGAGGACCTGGTGACGGAGGATGTCAAACTGGGCGACGAAATCGAAGTGGAGGTCGTCAAGGTCAACGACGGCGAAGGCAACGTTTTGCTGTCGCAGCGCAACATCTTGAACCGCAAGGCCTTCGCGGAGCTTGTCCAAAAGCACGAGAACAACGAGTATGTCGAGGGCGTGGGCAAGGAGGTCGTCAAGGGCGGCCTGATCTGCACGGTCAACGGCATTCGCGCGTTCGTGCCTGCGTCGCAGCTCTCCAACCGCTACGTTGAGAAGATCGGCGACTTCGTGGGCCAGACCCTCAAGCTCAAGATCATCGAGATGGATGAGCAGAAGCGCCGCATCGTAGCCAGCCGCCGCGCGGTGGTGCGTGAGGAAGCCGCCGCAAAGAAGGCCGAGGCCTGGGCCCGTCTCCAGGAGGGCGAGGTCGTGCACGGCATCGTGCGCCGTCTGACCGACTTCGGCGCTTTCGTGGACCTGGGCGGCGTAGACGGCCTGATTCATGTGACCGATCTGAGCTGGGCGCATGTCAAGCATCCTTCCGAGATCGTCTCCCCCGACCAGGAAGTGGACGTGAAGATCCTCAGCCTCGATCCGGAGCGCGAGCGCATCCAGCTTGGCCTCAAGCAGCTTCAGCCCAAGCCCTGGGATATGGCTCCCGAAAAGTATCCCGCCGGGGCTGTGGTTACGGGCAAGGTGGTCCGCATCACCACGTTCGGCGCCTTTGTGGAGCTTGAGCCCGGCATCGACGGCCTGGTGCACATCAGCCAGTGCGCAGCGACCCGCATCAACAAGGTGGAGGATGCGGTCAATGTGGGTGATGTGGTCAATGTCAAGGTGCTCAACATCGATCCTGAAGCCAAGCGCATCAGCCTGAGCATCCGCGCATTGCTGGAGCCCGAACCCGCTCCCGTGGAGGAAGCGCCCCAGCCTGTTTACGAGGATGACGGCGCGGAAGCCGTGCCGGTGGACATCGAGGCTGTTGGCGCGGCTCTGGAAGCCGAGGCTGCTCAGAACGAGACCAACGAGTAAATGGGTATTTCCCCCGCACGCCGCGGCGTGCGGGGTTTTTTTTGTGCGCAATCGCCGCCCTTTTTAGGAAAAAGATTGCAAATCCTTACAGTCTGTGATATAATACCGACAACTGATGGTCAATCAGGTCTTTCTAAGCTGTCCAAATCCGCCTGCGTGAAAAGAGGTTCATGTGCGCTACGCGATGCTTTTGAAGCCGCATCCAAACGTTCGTTATCGCCAATCCCTGCAAAAGCTGGCATTGATCGAACTGGAATGCATCCTTGATGCCTGGAATGTTGCCTGCGAACGGCCAAGGGTGGAATATCTGGCGAACGAGCCTTTTATCGTATTTGACGCGCAGGAGCTGGAAGCGGCAGCTTGGGAGGCAGTCTCAGGACATTCGGCCATCTGTTTGGCTGCGAGGCTTCGGGAGGACGGAACGCTGCAGCCGTTGCGCCGCAACCCCCCCGGCTGGATGCCGGAGGATCTGCCCCATGTGCTCAAATATAAAGGGAAAACCAACGCGGACTTCACGTATCTGATGTTGCACTGCGCCAGGTCGGCGTCTGCGTTTGCGCGTGAGCCGGGCTCGCTGAGCGTGCTGGACCCCATGTGCGGGAAGGGCACGACGCTGATGTGCGCTTTGTGCGAAAACTACAATGCAATCGGCGTTGATATGGACGCGAAGGCGCTTCGGGAAGCGGAAGATTACCTGGCGAGGTCGCTGAAACTGCATCGCGTCAAGCATCGCCGCACATCGGGTGCGCTGACTCTGCCATGGGGAGGAAGCGCCAGGTGGAGCGAGTACGCGCTTGCGCCGGACGCTCAAACCATGCGCGCAAGCCCGCTTTCCCTTCGCCTGATTCATGGGGACGCGGGCGGACTGGCGGCGCTGGTCCGTCCCCAAAGCTGTCACTTGGCGATATGCGACCTGCCTTATGGCGTGCAGCACGCGCCCAGGGAAGGCGGCACGGTTTCCTCGCTGAGCAGGCTTGTCGAGCGCGTTTTGCCCGGTTGCGTACACGCGCTCAAAAAGGGCGGAGCCGTGGCGTTTGCGTTTAATCTCAACACCTTGCGCCGTTCCGAGGTTTCCGCGCAAATGGAGAGGGCGGGGCTGGAGGTCATGAGTCATCCGCCGTATGATGACTTTTCCCACTGGGTAGAACAGGCGGTTGACCGGGACGTGGTGATTGCACGAAAGGTATGACCGCCGGAAGTGATGCGGGCTTTTTGTTGATTGGGTAAGGAGGGTTCAAATTGCAGAACGCACAGCTGCAAGCGATGACGGTTGTTCAGCTGCGAAAGCTTGCAAAGGAAAACGGCGTGAAGTTGAGCGCGGGAATTGACAAGTCCGGAATCGTGGCTCGCCTCTCGGAGGTGCTGGCCGATGAGCCGTCCAATCAATCGGCGGCGCCGCAGCCGGTTGAGGCGCTGGTGGAGCCGGCTGCGCCGGAACTGACGGAAACGGCTCGTGAAGCGGTGCCGGTGCTGGAACCCGACCCGATAAAAACGGATGAAAAGCCCGCTGAGACGCAGGAAAAGCTGCAGGAGGCGGCTCTTTCCGCGGATGTAACCGCTGTCTCGCCTGGCGGCTTGGGATTTCGGCCCTGGAACAACCCGCAGGAACAGAGCGGCTTCCGCCCGGTTTATCGACAGGCTTGGCAGGCACGCAGCACGTCGCGCGATAACGCGCAGACGCCTGCCTGGCAGCAGCGCGCCGGGAGCACGGTCAACCGCTTCGGGCCGCCTGTACGCCCGGCGCCCGTGAAGCAGGAGGAAGCCCAGGAGCCGCGCAGACAGGCGTCGGAGTATTCGCGTCCGCCGGTTCAGGAAAACGTGCCCAAGCTGGATGGATATCGGCTGGGCTACCGCGCTGCGCCGCAGCGCACACCCTATCAGAACCGCGGCGAGTATGGCGCTCGTGAGCAGGGCTATGGCGGATATCAGCAGCGCGGTGGATATCAGCAAAGCGGCTACAGGCCTGCTGGCAACTTTGGATACCAGCAGCAGCGCAGCGGCTATCAGCCTCCCGTCTCGGAAGGACATTGCAACGACGCGCTTTATCGCATGGCGCGCGATCCGCAATTTGCCGCTCAGGCCGAGGAAGGCCAGATTCCCGATCTGCTGAAGGTGCAGGAAGGGGAGCCCGCCAGCGGCATTCTGGAGATCCTCCCGGACGGTTACGGTTTTTTGCGCGGCCATACGCTGCTGCCCGGGAAAAAAGATATCTATGTTTCTATGGCCCAGATCCGTCGCTTTGGCCTGCGCACAGGCGACTCCGTGGAAGGTACGGCACGTGCACAGCGAGACAGCGACAAATTTGCCGCGTTGCTGACAGTAGATCGTCTCAACGGCCATGAGCCGGTGGAGAATCCGGACCGGCTTTCCTTTGACGAGCTGGTGCCTGTGTATCCCAACCGGCGCATCGTGCTGGAAAGCGAACAGGACCACGAGGACATGGCCATCCGTCTCGTGGACCTGATCGCGCCCATCGGCTTTGGTCAGCGTGCGATGATCGTCGCTCCGCCCGACAGCGGACGGCTATTGATGCTCCGGGATATCTGCCGCGCGATCAAGCGAAACGACGCCGACGCCGAAGTGCTGATGCTGCTGATTGACATCGCTCCGGAAGAAGTGACGGAAATCCGTGAATCGGTAGACGCAGAAGTATTCGCCTCCACCTTCGCCGACGCGCCCGAAACGCAGACGCGCGTGAGCGAAACCATGCTGGAGCGCGCTCAGCGACTGGTGGAGGACGGCAGGAATGTGGTCATCCTGCTGGACAGCCTCACCAAGCTGACGCGCGCCTATCAGGCGGCGCTGGTGCAGGGCGGACGCCCCATGACCAACACCGTAACCCCTGCGGCGCTGGTGCGCCCCAAGCGCTTCTTTGGCGCGGCACGCAATACCCGTGACGCTGGAAGTCTGACAGTGGTCGCCACCATCGCGGTGGAAACCGGCTCGCGCGTGGACGATATCATCTTCGAAGAATTCAAGGGTACGGCCAATATGGAGCTGTTCCTGTGCCGACATCAGGCCAGCGATCCGGTCTATCCGATGATTGATTTGCAGCTCAGCGGCACCAAAAAGGACGATATGCTCCTGAGCGACGAGCAGAAGGAAGGCCTGCGGACGATTCGAAAGGTCCTGGCCTCCACCACCAACGGCGAAGCCGTGGTGCAGCTGATTGACATGATGCAGAAAACCCGCTGCAACGCGGATCTGCTCAATCGTCTGCAGGATTGGATTGCCCTGTGGGAAAAGAGCGGATATCTGAAGCGCTGAATACGGTCCGTTTTTACGCGGCCCCGCCAGTCTTTTGCGGCGGGGCGCTTTTAGCCTTTTTGGCAGGTCGCTTGACTGTCCTCGTGCAGAGTATTAACGAACCTTCATTCGCTGTGCGGTGTCCTTCTCTTGCTTCACCAGTCCAGGCTTTTTAACGATAAAAAGCCATGCCGGCATATGCCGACACGGCTCAGTTTGCTGATAAAGCGCGGGGTGCAGGGGCTGCCCCGGTCGCTCAATCATTCGCGCTTCCCTGACTTTCGCAAATATCGGCGTTCTGCGCACTGGCCGCGCGCAGCCCTTGTATTTGCTCACGCCTGCGGGTCGCTTTGCCGCCTTTGGCGGCAACAGCCCACCGGGCTGACGCTTCCCTCCGGTGCGCCAAGCCCTTATGCCGCAGAATTTTCTGCGAGCGTTGCGAGCGTCCGAAGGACGCATGAAACGCGGCTTTCCCCAACATCAGGGGTTTTTCAACGGTCCGAGCCATGCCGACATGGCCAAAAACGCTGACAAGACGCTATAGAACCACATTCTAAGCCTGTTTCCGCAGCCTCAAACCGGCATCGAAAAAGAGATCACATGGCGTAATCCTCGCCGGGGTAGGTGACGCACTGGTGATTGCGAAACACGTTGCCCGCCTCGAACCACTCGCCGCAGATTTCGCACTGAACCATTTCGGGGCTGCTTTCGGCGGCTGCGTAATCCTCGCCGGGGTAGGTGACGCACTGGTGATTGCGAAACACGTTGCCCGCCTCGAACCACTCGCCGCAGATTTCGCACTGAACCATTTCGGGGCTGCTTTCGGCGGCTGCGTAATCCTCGCCGGGGTAGGTGACGCACTGGTGATTGCGAAACACGTTGCCCGCCTCGAACCACTCGCCGCAGAT
>CALVKX010000142.1 GCA_944333375.1 uncultured Eubacteriales bacterium | reverse complement strand
ATGTCGCAGCCCAGCTTGCCGCTTTCCATCTCGCCGGCGACCTTGGTCTGCAGGGTGCCCGTGCCGCCCTGGAAGAACTCGATCTCGGCGTTGGGGAACTCAGCCTTGAGCGCTTCGCTCATCATGTCGCAGATGTCCTGATACATGGAGGTGTAGATGATGACTTTGCCGGTGACGTCGGCATTCTCGGCTACCGCGCCGGACATGCCGCACAGCATCAACAGGGCCAAAAGGGTCGCCAGGACTTTTTTCATAGACGGGGTTCCTCCTTGTTTGGTTTTATACTCATCGCCGGCTGCTCCGCCAGCGGATGGTTCCATGACAGGATTGTTGCAGAAACGGTCACATCTTGCTCCCTCATTATATCGCAAATCACATCTCATGTAAATAGGCAGAAAAGGACCCGCGGGCACTTGCGGC
Organism: uncultured Eubacteriales bacterium; assembly: GCA_944333375.1. The sequence continues at coordinate 5,015 of CALVKX010000142.1, read as the reverse complement.
GCTAAGATTGCGGAAAGAACGCCCGGGCGTTCCCCGCGATTGACACCGCCGGGCCGGGAATGATATGATACACGGGATGAAGCTATGCGGGGAGGGCGCGGATATGGCGCAGGACTACAGGATTTGCACGCGGTGCGTGATGGACTCCACCGATCCCGAGCTCACCTTTGACGAGGACGGGGTCTGCTCCTTCTGCATGCGCTATGAGGAGGTGCGCTCGCAAAGCGGCTACCGCCCCGGCGCGAGCGAGAAGGAGCTGGAGCGCACCGTGCGGGTGATGAAGGAGCGCAGCAAAGACCTTGATTACGACTGCATCCTGGGCCTCTCGGGCGGCGTGGACAGCGCCTACATGCTCTATCTGGCGAGCCGGCTGGGCCTGCGCGTGCTGGCCGTGCACGTGGACAGCGGCTGGAACAGCGAGGTGGCCGTGCGCAACATCGAGAAGATGTGCCAGAAGCTCAACGTGCAGCTTCATACCTATGTGATGGACTGGCCCACGATGAAGGAATTGCAGCGCGCCTATCTGCTCAGCGGTGTGGCCAATCTGGACGTGCCCCAGGATCATCTGTTCTGTGCGGCCATTTATCAGATGGCGCGCAAATACAGGGTCAGATATATTTTAAACGGCAGCAACATCGCCACCGAAGGCGCCTCGGCGCCCTTCAGCCTCCAACATTCCTACCGCGACGCCTGGCACCTCAGGAGCATCTATCGCAAACACGGCCGGGGCAAGAGCCTCAGGAAGTACCCCGTCCTGTCGCTGTGGGAGGCGTGGATGGGCCTGCCGGGCGTCACCAAGATCAACCTCCTCAATTACGTGCCCTACAGCAAAAAGGAAGCCATCGAAACCCTTTCACGCGAGTTCGGCTGGGAGTATTACGGCGGCAAGCACTTTGAAAGCCGGTTCACCAAGTACTTCCAGAGCGTCTATCTGCCCCGCAAGTTCGGCTACGACAAGCGCCGGGCGCACCTGAGCTGCCTGGTCCTCAACGGCGAGATGAGCCGGGAGGAGGCGCTTTTGGAGCTGGAGAAACCGCCCTATCCTCCCGAGCAGCAAAAGGAGGATGAAAGCTACATCCTCAAGAAGCTGGACATCGACCCCGCCCAGTGGCAGCGTAACCTCAGCGCTCCGCCCACGCCGGACGACGCCTATTTCTCCCAGCAGAAGCTCTTTGATCTTGCGCGGCGCGTGCTGGGGCAGAAGGGGCTGGACCGCATCAAGCAGCGCCGCTACACCGCGAAAGGCTGAACGGGGCCCGGCCCCGAGTAAGGAGATACTGCCGATGACATATGACCCCGTGGTATCCGGGAAAAAAATATGGAAACAGATGCTTGGCGCGCCCGTGCTCATCGCGCTGGCGCTGGTGCTTGTGAGTTCCTTTTTCATGTTCCTGCGCGAGTTTTCCTATGAAAACGCCGATCTTTTCATTCACGCGACGATTGCCAGCGAGTTTGACTTTGCCGACCTGCACTCCATTACCAGCCGCCTGTCCTACCCCCTGTGGCACATCGCCGTCAGCGCGCTCTATCAGCTGGGCATGCCCCTGGGCTATGCCGCCGCAAGCGTATGCGCGCTGTGCAAGGGGATCACCTTCCTGCTGACGTACTGGCTGGTGGGAGCGATGGCGGGCGAGGGGGGCAGCCGTTGGACGGTACTGGGGCTGAGCGCGTTTCTCATGATCGTGACGGGCGTGCTGGTCATGTCGGTTTCCGACGCGGTGTATCGCGGCGTGGGCTCTCCAAACGTCTGGCACAACCCCACCCAGCAGACCGTGACGGCGGCCATGATGCTGGTGATGCCCTGGCTGGCGCACTGCTGGTACGCGTTTGAGCGGCAGGCGGAGGCGGGGAATGAGCGAGTGCTGCTGCCCTGGTGGAAGATTGCGGTGCTGGCGGTGCTGTGCATGGGCAGCGTGGCGTGCAAGCCCACGTTCATGCAGGCGCTGCTGCCCGCCGCGTTTGTGATGTACCTGGCGGAGGTGCTGCGCCGCCCGCGCCAGTGGCGCTACTTCGGACAGATCGTGCTGGCGTTTCTGCCCTCGGTGGGGTATTTCCTGCTGAGCTACCTGTATTATACGGGCGTGGTGGTGGAGTTCACCAGCGGCGTGGAGATCGGCATCACGGCGGAAACGGCCTGGGTGGCCGTGCGTAACACGCTGATGATGTCCGCCTGCCCGCTCATGGCCGTGATCGTCTGCTACCGCAAGGGCATGTTCAAGGACCGGCTGGTGGTGCTGGCGCTGCTCATGACAGCCTTCAGCGTGCTGGAGGCCATGGCCTTCCGCGAGACGGGCATGCGCGAGGGACACGGCAACTTCACCTGGGCGGCCAACAGCAGCTCGTATTTCCTGTGGGTGGTGATGACGGGCGTGTTTCTGCGCACCTTCCCCGCGGATGTCAGTGCGGGCGCGCTGCGAACCGTGCGCGGGCCGGGCTACGCCGCGGTGGGCGGGCTGTTTCTGTGGCACGCGTATTCCTCGGTGTACTACCTGCATTATCTGCTGACCAGCACCAACGCGTTTTGACACGCGGTCCGCGACATGATATAATGACCGCGTCATCATAAGGAAAGGGAGCTGAAAGGATGCGCAAATAAGTCTGCCAAAAACCCGTTCGTGCTTTGATGGGCGGGGAAGGTGCAAGCGGGTTCCCGCGCAGGCGGGGACAGCTTTGCCATGGCAGACGGGCGCAGCCGAAAGGCTCCTTTTTTGCTGCGCTCCTTTGTCTTCCCCGCCGGAAAGGAAAAGGTGCGTATGCAGCTGTCCATTCGGGATCTTACATTTGCCTATCCGGGCGCGGAGCCCGTTTTTGAACATCTGAACCTGAATCTCGATACCGGCTGGCGGCTGGGGCTGATCGGCCGGAACGGGCGTGGAAAGACCACGCTGCTTCGCCTGTTGGAGGGACGCCTCCCCTTCCAGGGGACCATCGGCCTGCCGCTGGAGACGGTCTATTATCCCTTTGAGGTGGCCGACGCTTCGCTGCCGGTTCTGGAGGTGCTCAGACAGGCGGCCTCGGGGACGCAGGAGTGGCGTATCGTGCGAGAAATAAAACTGCTGGGCGTGAGGGAGGACGCGCTGGAGCGCCCCTTCCAGACGCTGAGCAAGGGGGAACAGACCAAGGCGCTTTTGAGCGCGCTGTTTGCGCGCGAGGACGCCTATCCGCTCATCGACGAGCCGACCAATCACCTGGACCTGCATGGCCGCCGGCTGGTGGCGCAATACCTGCGAAAAAAGGACGGCTTTCTGCTCGTCAGCCATGACCGCGCCTTTCTCAACAGCTGCGTGGACCATGTGCTGGCGCTCAACCGAAGCGACGCCTGGGTGATGCAGGGCGATTACGACGCCTGGCAGGAGCGCTTCGACCGGCAGAACGCCTGGGAGGAAAAGCACAATGAGGATCTCAGGCGCGACATTGCCCGCCTGGAGGAAAGCGCCCGCCGCGCCGCACAGTGGAGCGACCGCTGTGAAAAGGGCAAGTTCCATGTTTCGTCCAGCGAAACGGCGGCGGTGGACCGGGGTTATGTGGGCGCGCGAAGCGCGGCCATGATGAAGCGCGCCACCTCCACGCTGCGGCGCCGTGAGCGCGCCGTGGAGGAGAAACGCGGCCTGCTGGGCAATGTGGAGCGCGTGGGCGAACTGCGTCTCACGGTGCTACGGCATCCCAAGGAGACGCTGGTGCGCGTGGAGGACGGCGCGGTGCGCTATGATGGCCGCACGGTATGCGAGGGAATCCGCTTTGACATCCGCCGGGGCGACCGCGTGGCGCTGACCGGTTCCAACGGGGCGGGTAAAAGCAGCGTGCTCAGGGCTTTGTGCGGCGAAGGCGGAGCGCTGGAGGGAACGGTGAGCGTCGCCGCCGGGCTGGTGGTGTCCTACGTGCCGCAGGATGCGCAAGGGCTTTGCGGCGGCATGCGGGACTTCATCCGCCAAAACGGGCTGGATGAAACGCTGTTCAAGGCGATTCTGCGCAACATGGATATGAGCCGGGAACACTTTGACAGGGATTTGAGCGAACTGAGCCAGGGGCAAAAAAAGAAGCTCCTGCTGGCCCGGAGCCTGTGCACGCCGGCGCATCTCTACATATGGGACGAGCCGCTGAACTACATTGATGTGCTCAGCCGCCGACAGGTGGAGGACCTTATTCTCCGCTATGCGCCCACGCTGCTGGTGGTGGAGCACGACGCGCGCTTTCTGGAAAACGTCTGCACCCGCGAGCCTGTCCGGCTTGAAACGAAGGGGCCGGTCTGCTACAATGGTTGAACACAGGAGGGCGGTATTATGACGGAGGAAGAACGCATCTTTCAAGGGATTCTCTTCAGGCCCGGAGCGCAGGAGCTCCGGGATATCAAGCTGCGCGCGCACAACCTGTGCCTGCGCTACAATCAGACCTTTGAGGACGATGTGCAGACGCGGGAGGAGCTGCTTTCGCAGCTTGTAGGCGCCATGGGCGAGGACAGCTTCATCCAGGGCCCGGTTCAGTTTCATTACGGAACCCACACGACCATCGGCCGGCGGTTTTTCGGCAATTTCAACCTCACCATCCAGGATGACGCGCGGGTGACCATCGGGGACGACGTGAGCTTCGGGCCCAACGTGACCATCGTCACGCCCGTTCATCCGCTTCTGCCCGACGAGCGGCGGAGGATGCGGGACCCGGACGGCAACCCCGCGCACCTGTGCTATGCCCGGCCGGTCGTCATCGGCAACAACGTGTGGCTGGGGGCCAATGTGGTGGTAACCGGCGGCGTGACCATCGGGGACGGATGCGTCATCGGCGCGGGGAGCGTGGTCACGCGCGACATTCCACCCAACTCCCTGGCCGCGGGCGTGCCCTGCCGGGTGATCCGAGAGATCACGGAGCGCGACAGCATGCGCAACCTGCCTCAGATCATGGCTGACTGCGCGCCTTTGGAGAAATGAAAGAAGCCCGGCGGACGCAAGATAAAGAGGGATAAGGAACAATTCAACGGCTGACAGACAGGTTGTAGTAACTGAAAGCGGGTATATCGTGAA
>CALVKX010000141.1 GCA_944333375.1 uncultured Eubacteriales bacterium | reverse complement strand
GCCGGGCGATACGAATCCACTTTGGAGGGCCTGCGGGCCCTCCAAACCTCCCGGAAAGGGTTTGTCAGCAGTCTGAGCCCCCGCAAAGCGGGGGCTCAAATGTGTCCGGGAACGCCCTTTAGATCCTGGCGCGGCCCGCCTCGACGGCCTTGAGGTTGACGTCGAGCAGATGGGCCTTTTTCTCGCCCAGCCAGTCGCGCAGCGTTTCCACGAGGTTTTCGTCGCTGACCACTTCCGTGACGGCCTGAATGGCGCCGAGCATCACCATGTTGCTCACGCGCCCGTTGCCCAGCTCCTCGGCCACCTCATTGCAGGGGACGGGAATCGCGGTCACGTCGGAGCGCAGCTCCACGCCCTCGATGAGCGAGGCGTTATACAGCAGCGTCCCGCCGGAAGGCATCATGGGCATAAACTTGGTCAGGCTGGGCTTGTTCATCGCCACCAGCACCGGCGGCTCGCTCACCAGCGGGCTCCCGATGGGCTCGTCGCTGACGACCACGGCGCAGTTGGCCTCGCCGCCGCGCATCTCGGGTCCGTAGCTGGGCATCCAGCTCACCTCATAGCCCTGCCGCATGGCGGCCTTGGCGATGAGCTGACCGATGAGCAAAACGCCCTGTCCGCCGAAACCGGCAATCAGAAACTGCTTTTCCATCACGCCTGGCCCCCTTCCGTGGTGATATCCTTGTATACGCCCAGCGGGTAGGTGGGCAGCATGTCGCTCTTGAGCCACTCAAACGCCTCCTTGGGCGTCTTGCCCCAGTTGGTGGGGCAGGTGGAGAGGACCTCGACCAGCGTGAAGCCCCGTCCCTCCATCTGAAGCTGGAAGGCCTTCTTGATGGCCGCCTTGGCCTTCTTGATGTGCGGCACGTCATGTACGCTCACGCGCTCGATGTAGGCGGGGCCGTTGAGGGTGGAGAGCATCTCGCTCACCCGCACGGGATAGCCGCAGTGGCTCACGTCGCGGCCATAGGGGCTGGTGGTGGTCACCTGGCCCGGCAGCGTCGTGGGCGCCATCTGGCCGCCGGTCATGCCGTAGATGGCGTTGTTGACGAAGATGACGGTGATCTTCTCGCCGCGCGTCGCCGCGTGCACGATCTCCGCCGTGCCGATGGAGGCCAGGTCGCCGTCGCCCTGGTAGGTAAAGACGGCCTTTTGGGGCTGGACGCGCTTGATGCCCGTCGCCACGGCGGGCGCGCGGCCATGCGCGGCCTCCATCATGTCGCAGTTGAAATAGTCATAGGCAAACACCGCGCAGCCCACGGGCGCGACGCCCACGGCCGTCTCGCCGATGCCCAGCTCGTCCAGCGCTTCGGCCACCAGCCGGTGGATGATGCCGTGCGTGCAGCCGGGGCAGTAATGGAACGGCTTGTCGGTAAGCATGCGGGTCTTTTCAAACACGATGGCCATCACTGATCGCCTCCCTTCGCATCGTGGTCATCCAAGCTGCTTTTGATGGCGTCGATCGCTTTCCCTATGCCCTCGGCCATGAGCGTAGCGCCCTTGGCCAGGCCGTCGGCAGCCTTGCCGGCCATATCGGAGGCCTGCTTTTTAAGGGCCTCGGTCTTTTCCGCAAATTCGGGACTGTTGAGCTTCTCGTCCAGCTTCCGTCCCATCTCGCCGAGCTTTTCGCCCACGCTGCCGATGGCCTGATCGACCTGAGCGGCAAAGCCGGAGGGCTGAGCCATGGCCATGATGCGGTCCACCAGCTCCTTGACGGTGGGCACCATGCCGCCGGTGCGTCCGTAGAATTCCACCGGGCGTTCGCCGCCCACGGCCAGGCGCACGTCGTCCACCATCTGGCCCATGCTCATCTCCACGCAGAGATATTTCTGAGCGGTGCGGAGCGTAGCGCGGATGGCGGCCTCCGGGAAGGGCCAGAGGGTGATGGGCCGGATCAGGCCCACGCGCACGCCTTGCTGGCGGCACTTGCGCATGGCGCTGCGCGCGATGCGGCTGGTGGTGCCGTAGGCGACCAGCACGATCTGCGCGTCCTCCACCAGCTCCTCCTGCCAGCGACATTCCGCGGCCTCGATGGCGTCATACTTGGCCTGGAGCTTCTGACAGTGCTTCTCCATGGCCTGCGGGTCGATATAGAGCGAGTTGATGACGGCGCGGGGGCTGTCCGCCGTGGGCGCGTGACCCGTCGCCGCCCAGGTCTTGGGCTTTAGATCGGCCGCGGGCTTACGGTTGCTGGCCTCCTCCATGTCCACCGGCTCCATCATCTGGCCGATGAGGCCGTCGCCCAGGAGCATGACGGGGTTGCGGTAGCGGTCGGCGATGTCGAAGGCCTCCTGCGTCAGCGTCACCGCCTCCTGCACGGAGCTGGGCGCGAGCACGCACATGCGGTAATCGCCATGCCCGCCGCCACGTGTGGCCTGGTAGTAGTCGCTCTGGGCGGGCTGGATGCTGCCCAGGCCCGGGCCGCCGCGCACCATGTTGACGATCACGCAGGGCAGCTCGGCGCCCACGATGTAGCTGATGCCCTCCTGCTTGAGGCTGATTCCGGGCGAGGAGGAGCTGGTCATCACACGCGCGCCGGCGCCGGCCGCGCCGTAGACCATGTTGATGGCCGCGACCTCGCTTTCCGCCTGCAAAAAGCACCCGCCCACCTGGGGCATGCGCCTGGACATATATTCCGGGATCTGATTCTGGGGCGTGATGGGATAGCCGAAAAAGAAGCGGCATCCGGCCTGGATGGCGGCTTCGGCGATCGCCTCGTTGCCCTTTAAGAGCTTTTTCATGGCCTTTCGTTCCTTCCTTGCGCTATTTTTCCACGGTGATGGCCACATCGGGACACATCGTGGCACAGAAAGCACATCCGATGCAGCTTTCCATCTCCTTGCAGTGAGCGGGGTGATAGCCCTTTTTGTTCAGGTGGGATGTATCAAGCTCCATGATGTGCTTGGGGCACGCGCCCACGCAAAGGCCGCAGCCCTTGCACACATCCTCATTCACGGTGACGACCGCCATGCTCTGACCTCCTCCATCCAGCGTACTGGCGTCCCAAAAGGGGACGCGGTTATCCTCTATTATAGACTTCATCCGATTAAAGTCAACCTAAAAACCAGAAACGTACAGTCTCCCGCCTCCCGCGGCGGCTCGCCCGCACCCCTTGCGCCCATCCGTTCCTTTTTTCCGCGGTTTACTTTTGGCGTGGTTTTGTGTACAATGCAGAGGTATCATCACCATGCGGGGAGGACCTGTTATGAAAAACTGTTTCCGCCGGGCCCTGTGCGTACTTGTGGCGCTTGCGCTGTGGATGCCCTCCGCGGCGCTGGCCGACGTCTCCATCACCATCGTAGGCGAGGATGGCGCGCAGGAGACGGTCCAGCCCGCCGCGCAGGAGGACGCGCGCGAAGCCTTTATCGACGGCATTATCGCCCTGGCCAAGGAGAAGTTTGACGAAGCCGGCGGGCGTGCCCAGCGCGCGCAGTACAGCGGCGACATCTATGTGTGCAAGAACTTCACCGTCTATCTCTTCCGGGAGAACTGCGACCGGTTTCGCATGGCGGAATTCCCCGACACGCCGCTGGTAATTCCCAACAACAAGCCGCGTGAGGAGTGCACCGACTACGTCTACGGCGTGGAATGGGAGGATGTGCCCGCCTCGGAGGGCAACCCCTTCTATGTGGCGGCGAGCTTCCGCTATGACCCGGACAAGAGCGAGGAGGAGAACCGCGAGGATGCGCGGGCCTTCCTGATGCAGGTGCAGCGGGGCGACTACTTTCAGATGGCCGCCAACTATTACTACGGCATCGGCGCCCACAGCATGATCTTCACCGGGGATTACGACGCGGACACCGATTCGGTCATCTGGACGGACAGCAACATGAAGGGTGAGAAGCGCAACGGCGAGCGCTACGGCTACGTGCAATACGACGCGGTCAAGGAGATCGACTGGTTCGTGGACGCCTTCTGCCGCAAGAAGTACGGCGCGACGCTCTACCGCCTGCGCGATGACATCATCTGGGCCGACTGACAAACGACAGGAAGGAAGGGGTTCCTCTTGAAATACGTACTGGTTATCGGCGATGGCATGGCCGACACGCGCCTGAGCCAGCTGGCGGGCAAGACGCCGCTGGAAGCGCTGGCGCTGCCTGCCTTTGACCGCTGCGCGGGGTGCTTTTGCGGCCGCGCGCTCACCGTGCCCCATGGCATGCCGCCAGGCAGTGACACCGCCATCCTCAGCATCTTCGGCTACGCGCCCCAGACCTATTATACGGGCCGCAGCGTCCTGGAAGCCGCGGGCATGGGCGTGAGCCTGCCCGACGGCGCCATCAGCTTCCGCGTCAACCTCTGCGCCGTCCTGCCGGGCGAGGACGGCCGGCTGGTCATCCACAGCCACAACGGCGGCAACATCCATGGCCAGGAAGCCGTCACGCTCATGAACGACCTGCTTGCCGAACCCGGCTTTGCCGCGCTTATGCGGGAGGCGGGGCTGTCCATCACGGTTACGGACACCTTCCGCCACGTGGGCGTGATGGACTCTCAGGCGCGCGATCTGACCAGCGTGCGCCTTACCGAGCCGCACAACGTGCTTGAGCAGCCCATCGATAGGCACTTGCCCCACATGGCGCGGGAAACCGAGGATGCCGCGGCCCGCAAGCTCTGCGAGGACATCCGCGCGCTCATGCTGAGAAGCTACGAGGTCCTGCGCGAGCACCCCGTCAACCTCCGACGCAGGAGCCTGGGCCTTCTGCCCGCCAACATGATCTGGCCCTGGGGCGCGGCCACGGCCGTGCGCCTGCCGGCCTTCCGCGAAAAGTACGGCCACTGGGGTACGGTGGTAAGCGCTGTGCCGCTGGTGTGGGGCATCGCGGGCCTGGCGGGGCTCAAGACCCCGCATGTGGAGGGTGCAAACGGCGACCTGGACACCAACTACGAAGGCAAGGTGCGCTGCACGCTGGACGCTTTGGCCTCGGGCGACGATTTTGCCGCCGTGCACATCGAAGCCCCCGACGAGATGGCGCACGCGGGCGACCTGGGCCGCAAGCTGGAGGCCATCCAGAACGTCGAAAGCCGCGTGGTCGCGCCCATCCTGCGCGAGCTGACGGAGCGCGGCGAGGACTTCCGCCTGCTTCTGCTCAGCGACCACCCCACGTTGCTCACCACCCGCACGCACGACGGCAGCCCCGTCCCCTATGCCATCTACGACAGCCGGACCGTAGCCGCCGCTCGCGCGGCGGGCAAGCCCGCCCCCGTGCGCAAGTTCTGCGAGGAGGAGCTGGCCTGCGAGCCGGTGCTGATGGACGGCACCGATCTGATAAAGCTGCTGTTTGATCCCGACTACCGCGGGTAACCATCCGCGGCCAAGGCAAAAGAAACGGGCCCGGCGCCAGGCGCCGGGCCCTCAGACTGTCAAAAAACCCTTCAGGGAGGCTCGGAGGGCCGCAGGTCCGCAACCTCAATCGTCGCGGCGGACGCTGGCCGCGCCCTCCGCTCGTTTCGGT
>CALVKX010000140.1 GCA_944333375.1 uncultured Eubacteriales bacterium | reverse complement strand
CCTCATGGCTCACGCCGCGCAGCTTGATGAGGTGGGAGAGCATCTCGCTGGTTTCCACGTTCACGGTGCCCACCAGAATGGGCTGGCCGGTCTGGTGACGCTTGACGATCTCCTCGACGACGGCGTTGAACTTGCCGCGTTTGGTCTTGTAGACCATGTCGTTGAGATCCTTGCGGATCATGGGCTTGTTGGTGGGAATCTGCACCACGTCCAGGTTGTAGATGCCCTGGAACTCCTCTTCCTCGGTCTTGGCGGTGCCGGTCATGCCGCTGATCTTTTTGTACATGCGGAAGTAGTTCTGGAAGGTGATGGTGGCCAGCGTCTTGCTCTCACGCTCCACCTTGACGTGCTCCTTGGCCTCAATGGCCTGATGCAGGCCGTCGGAGTAGCGGCGGCCCACCATCAGGCGGCCGGTGAACTCGTCGACGATGATGACCTCGCCGTTTTGCACCACGTAGTCCACGTCGCGCTTCATGATGGCGTGGGCCTTGAGGGCGGCGAGGATATGGTGGTAGAGCTCGGCGTTGTCCAGATCGGCGATGTTTTCGACGTTGAAGGCCCGCTGCGCCTTGGCGATGCCCTGCTCGGTGAGGGAGACGGCTTTCTCCTTCTCGGCGATGGTGTAGTCCTCCTCGTTTTTGAGGCGGCTGACGAACTGATTGGCCTTCTCGTACAGGTCGGTGGACTTGTCGCCCTGGCCGGAGATAATCAGCGGCGTGCGCGCCTCGTCGATGAGGATGGAGTCCACCTCGTCCACGATGGCGTAGACATGCCCGCGCTGCACCATGTCGCGCTCATGGATGACCATGTTGTCGCGCAGGTAGTCAAAGCCCATCTCGTTGTTGGTGCCGTAGGTGATGTCGCAGGCGTAGGCGGCGCGGCGCTGGGCGTTGTCCAGGTCGTGCACGATCAGGCCCACGGAAAGACCCATGAACTTGTAAATCTTGCCCATCCACTCGCTGTCGCGGCGGGCCAGGTAGTCGTTGACGGTCACGATGTGCACGCCCTCGCCGGTCAGGGCGTTGAGGTAGGCGGGCAAAGTGGCCACCAGCGTTTTGCCCTCGCCGGTCTTCATTTCGGCGATGCGGCCCTGATGCAGGCACACGCCGCCGATCACCTGCACCGGATAGGGGCGCATGCCCACGGTGCGCTCGGCAGCCTCGCGGCAGGCGGCGAAGGCGTCGGGCAGAAGATCGTCCAGCGTTTCGCCGGCCTGAAGGCGCCGCTTAAACTCCGGCGTCTTGGCCTGGAGCTGTTCGTCCGTCAGCGCGCGGTACTCGGCCTCCCTGGCCAGCACCTGGTCGGCAATCTTTTGCAGGCGCCTGACCTCGGCTTCATTGCTCTGGCCAAGCAGCTTCTTGAATACTTCCATCATTCCCAAGGCGGTAAGTCTCCTTATATGTGGCGATGACGCGCCGGGCGCATCATAACTCATCTTATATTATAGCATGGTTGCCGGGGATGACGCAAGCGCGCAGCTTCCCTGCCCGCTGGCGTATTTTGCGCGCGTCTGGTATACTGAAAAAAAGGAGGCGGTTTGATGCAGACGGTGCTTTTGACCGGCGCGGGAGGCTTTCTGGGTTCGCGGCTGGCGCGGCAACTTCAGGGGCGGTGGGAGGTTAAGGCGTTTCCGCGCGGCATGCTGGAGCGGACGGACGAGGCGCAGGTGCGGGAATTCGTGATGCGGGAGCAGCCGGACGTGATCGTCCATATGGCGGCCATCTCGGATACGGGCGCCTGCGAGCGCGATCCAGAGGGCTCCTGGCGCGCCAACGTGCTGCTGAGCGAGTGGATCTGCCGCGCGGCGAAGGCTGTAGGGGCGAGGGCCGTGCTGCTCAGCTCCGATCAGGTCTACAACGGCAGCGGCGCGGAAGGCCCCTTTTCCGAGGACGCGCCCCTGGCGCCGGTCAACGTCTACGGCCGCCACAAGCTGGAGGCCGAGCGCCGCGCGCTGGATATTTTGCCCTCGGCGGTGCTGCTGCGCGCCTCCTGGATGTATGACCTGCCGGGCCGGGGGCTGCCCATCCGCGACAACTTTCTCATGCGCCTGATCCGCTGTGCCATGGAGGACCGGCCCGTGCGCTTCTCCACGCATGACTGGCGGGGCGTGACCTACGCGCGGCAGGCGGCCGGGATGCTCGAGCGCGCCTTTGACCTGCCCGGGGGCGTGTACAACTTCGGAAGCGACGGGCCGCTGGACATGTACGCCACCGCGCAGGGCGCGATGGCGATGCTGGGGCTTTCGGAGCGCGCCGGGCGCCTGCTCATCCCCGACGCCGCCCAGCCGCCGCGGTGCCTGCGCATGGACGGCGCGAAGGCGGCGCGTCTGGGCGTCCGTTTTTCGGACAACCTCGAAGGCGTGCGCCTGTGCCTGGACGAATACGGCCTGACCGCTTTATGAGCGCCGCTCAAGCCGCCCGATGAGCAGGGAGGACAGCGTCACCGTGACCAGCGAGCATGCGATTTTGACCGGGGGAATGTAGCTCAGGGAGAGCAGGAGCACCGTCAGGTCCGTGAGAAGGTAGGCACGGGCGAGCCGGATATGCAAAAGGCGGGAGAGGACCAGCGCCAGCGCGTCGTCGCCGCCCGCCGCGCCGCCAGCCCGTACCACCAGCCCCACGCCAACGCCCACAAACAGGCCGCCCGCGATGGCCGCGGCCAGAGGCCAGTCCCCGAGGCTGGGCAGGAGGGGCCCCATGCGCTCGTTGAGCGCATAAAAGAGGGCGTAGCACCCTGTCGCCGCCAGCGCGCGGGGCAGAAAGCCCCTGCCCAGATACCGCACGCCAAGCGCGTAGCAGATCACGTCCAGCACGATTTCCGACACGGCGGGCGACACGCCCAGCCAGTGCTCCAGAAGGAGCGTCATGCCCAGCACGCCGCCCTCGGTGATGCGGCTCTGGCTGTGCACGTTGTACAGGCCAAAGGCCAGTATGGCCGCGCCCAGGACCAGCATGGCCCAGCGCGCCGCCTCCCGGCGGGTCTTCATACGATCCATCCTTTCCCAAAGTGCCTGATGCGGTTGACATAAAGCATCATAAGGGATATAGTAACCATATTGTCAACCCCCTGCGACAAGGAGGCCGCTTTTGAAACCCCGTTTTACCACCGGCGAGCTGGCGCGCCTGACGGGCATCTCCAAACAGACGCTCATATTTTACGACCGGGCGGGCGTATTTTCGCCCGGCGAAAAGGACCCGGGCAACGGCTATCGCTACTATGGCGCGGACCAGCTTGAGATGCTGGATCACATCCTCATCCTCAAGGACATGGGGCTGAGCCTGCGGGAGATCCGCGCCTTTCTGTCCCTGCCAACGCCCGGGGACGCCCTAAACGTCCTCAGGGAGCAGCGGGAGGCGCTCGCCGCGCGTCAGCGCAGGCTCGCGGGGGCGCTTAAGCGGCTGGACGGAAAAATCGGCGCGCTGGAGGCGCTCTCCGGGGAGGCGCCGGGCGAGGTGCGCTTTGAGACGCTCGCGGAGGGCTGGGTGGCGGCGGCTCCCGTCGCGCCGCCCGGCGGGACGCTGGAGACGGATGTCGCGCTCAAGACGCTTCTTCGCCTCTCCCATGAGCGCCAGCTCCCCTACCTCTACCAGATGGGCACGCGGGTAAGCGTGCAGGCCATGGCGGAGGGGCGCTTTACGGAGGTCTGCGAGGTGTTCTTCCCCCTGCACAGGGCCGTGAGGGCGCGCCCCTGCCGCCCGCGGCCCGCGGGCCTGTACGCGCGCTGCGTGCACGCCGGCCCCTACAGCCGAACGGGCGAAACCTACCGCCGCATGCTCGAGGCCATCCGGGAGCGCGGGCTTTCGCCGCGGGACGCCTCCTACGAGACCTGCGTGCTGGACAGCATGACCGCTCGCAGCGACAGCGAGTATCTTACGCGCATCGACATCCCCGTCACGCGGCGTTAAAGGAGAAGGTGCAATGGCAGAGTGGATCATCCGTCCGGAGACCCCGGAGGATTACCGTCAGGTGGAAAGCCTGACGCGCGACGCCTTTTGGAACGTGTACCGCCCGGGCTGTCTGGAGCATTATCTCGTGCACCGCCTGCGCGGCTGCAAGGACCTCGTGGCGCCGCTGGACCTGGTGATGGAGAAGGAGGGGCGGATCATCGGGCACATCATGTACGTGCGCGCCAAGATCCGCATGGACGGCGGCGGGGTCCTGCCGGTGATGACCTTCGGACCGCTGAGCATCGCACCGGACATGCAGCGCAAGGGCTATGGAACGGCCCTGCTCACCCATTCACTGGCGCTTGCGCAGGCACGGGGCGCAAAGGCGGTCTGCATCGAGGGAAACCCGGCCTTCTACGGCAGGTGCGGCTTTGTCTCCGGCGCGTCAAAGGCAGTCCGCTACAACAACGAGTCCGAAGATGTGCCCTATTTTCTGGTCCGGGAGCTCAGGGCCGGATATCTGGACGGCGTTTCCGGGGCCTATCATACGCCTGACTGTTATCGCGTGGATGAGGCGCAGGCGGAGGCGTTTGATGCCGCCTTCCCGCCGCGGGAGCGGCTCAGGCTGCCCGGGCAGCTCACCTGAGGACCTTTGACGAACGCCAAAGAACGTGCTATGCTGATGGCGTCCGCAAGCGCTGAAAAAAGGAGGGCTCATCATGCCGGTTTTTGAAAACGCCCGCTTCATCACCTGCGAGGCCGAGGGCGAAAGCTTCTCCAAAATGGCGGCAGGCGCCGACGGCCGCATCCTGTGGCTGGGGAACGAGATCCCCGCCGAATACGCCGACATGCCGCGCGTGGACCTGGGCGGCGCGGTGGCGGTGCCCGCCTTCGGCGACACGCACATGCACTTTGAGAGCTTTTCGATGTTTGAAAACACCTTCAACATCTCCGACGCCCACAGCTTTGACGAGGCGGCCGCCATCGTGCGCGCCTACGCCCAGGCCCATCCGCGGGAAAAGCTCCTCATCGGCTTTGGGGCCTGCGGACATCTGGTACGCGAAGGCCGCCTGCCCTGCCGCGAGGACCTGGACCGCTGGGCCGCGCGGCCGCTCATCATCGTCAAGTACGACGGGCACGCGGCAGTGTGCAACTCCGCCATGATGGCCTTTTTCAGCCCGAAGGTGACGGGCGACCCGGGCTTCCACGCCGACGGATGGCTATATCAGAACGCCTTTTACAACGGCGTCAACGAGGTTACGGCCAAGCTCAGCCCCCTGAGCATCATTGCCGGGCTGAGCAAGGGCGCCGCGGCGCTGACCGCCGCCGGCATTGGGCTGGCGCACGCCGTGGAGGGCGTGGGCTATCCGCGCGATATGGACGTGGACATGCTGCGGCTGCTGGAAGGCGGCCTGCCGCAGACGTTTCGCATCTTCTTCCAGACCATGGACGTCTCCAAGGTGCTGCGCCGGCATATGAAGCGCATCGGCGGCTGCTTTGAGCTGGCGCTGGATGGCTGCTTTGGCTCCGAGGACGCGGCGCTGCTCACGCCCTACGCGAACAACCCGGACAACC
>CALVKX010000139.1 GCA_944333375.1 uncultured Eubacteriales bacterium | reverse complement strand
TCGGTATACCACTGGGAGAAATCCACGTCGCGCGGGGTGATGTGCTCCACGAAGCCCTGCTTCTTTTCGGTGTCCTTCGCCATGATGCGCCATTCCTTTCTTCGTGCGGATACAAAAAACAGGTTCCCATGCTCCCGGCCATGGCGATTGCCATGCGCTGGGACGAAGGGAGCCTTCGCGGTACCACCCGGCTTAAAACGCGGCGGGGCGCGTTTTCACCTTTGTTTGCGCCGGATATCGGGGGCGGGCCGTCGGGGATTGGCCGAGGAAGCGCAAAGGCGGGAAGCGCGCCGCGTCCGTGACCGCCCTCGCAGCCGAAGGGGCGGCTCTCTTGCCACGGAAAGAGGGGCGCGCGGTTCCTCGCGCGTTTCCGGCGCGGGGCCGGGAACGGGGGTATTTTACCACAGATTGCCGGGGTTTGCAACCATGAAAAGCGCCCCGTGCAAAAGCGACAACATGTAAAAAAAGTCGGTCCGTCCTGACCGCCTCAGACTGCCGACAACGGGGCTTTTTTCATGCGACCGCCGCGCGCAGGGCCGTCAGGCGGCGCATGGCCCAGGCGTAGGCGGGGAAGAGGAACAGGTCGGCCGCGATCCAGGCGGCGGGGTTGGCCAGACATACGGCTGTATAGCCCAGCGCGGGCACCAGCATCACGCCGACAAAGACGCGGGCGATCATCTCCAGCACGCCGGCAAACACGGCCTGCCGCGTAAAGCCCAGCCCCTGAATCAGAAAGCGCACGATGTTGACAAACGCAAGAGGGATATACGCCGCTGCATTGATGGCCAGAAAGCGCGCCGAGTCCTCAATGACGCGGCCTTCCGCCGCATCCACAAACATCTGCGACAATGTGCCACCAAACAGGCTCAGGATCACAAAGGCCATCATGGAATAGGCGATGCCGATCGCCGAGCAGCTTCTCAGGCCCTTTCCGATGCGTTCCAGCCGGCCCGCGCCGACGTTCTGGCCGCCGTAGGTGGCCATGGTGCTGCCCAGGGCGTCAAAGGGGCAGCAGAAGAGCTGGCTGACCTTGCTGCCCGCCGCCACGCTGGCCACATATCCGGACCCGAGAAGGTTGACCGACGCCTGCAAAACGATGGAGCCCACGGCCGTAATGGAGTATTGAAGCCCCGTGGGCACCCCCATGCCCATCAGCTTCTGCACGCAGTCCCTGTCCAGCCGCCAGTCGCGGCGGGTGAGGATGAGCAGGTCGCAATGACGGATATAGCGCACGCACAGGAGCGAGGACACCGCCTGAGACAGCACCGTCGCCCACGCCGCGCCCGCGACGCCCATGCCGAAGGCAACAATAAAAAGCAGGTCCAGCGCCACGTTGAGTAGCGAGCAGATCACCAGGTACATCACCGGCGTGCGCGAGTCGCCCAGGGAGCGGATGATGCTGAACAGGACGTTGTAAACAAACACCACCGGGATGCCCAGAAAGATGACGAAGATATAGCCGTAGGCGTCGGCCATGATGTCCGCGGGCGTGTTCATCCAGCCCAGCAGCGAACGGCACAGTGCGCAGACGGCCACCGTCATGACCAGAGAAAACAGGACGGCCAGCATCACGGCGTTGACCACATAGCGCTTGAGCCCGGGATAGTCCCGTTCCCCGAACTTCTGCGCCACGGGAATGGCAAAGCCGTTGCACACCCCTATGCAAAAGCCCAGGACCAGAAAGCTCAGTGAGCCGGTCGAGCCCACGCCCGCCAGCGCCTTCACCCCCAGAAACCGGCCCACGACAATGGTATCGACCATGTTGTAGACCTGCTGGAACAGCAGCCCGAAGAGCAGCGGAAAGAAAAATCCGACGATGCGGCGCGTAGGCGAGCCTTCGGTCATGTCCCTGACAGTCGCTGCGGCCATCCTGGTCCCCTCCTTTACCAGATCGTCACTGTACAGGCGCACAGTATACGCCGGTCTGCCCGGATTTGCAAGAGGGTTTCTCATGATTTTATCGGAATCTGTGTAAATTTCCAAAGCCGGAATACCCGGCGCAAAAAAATGTTATATATGGCAAAATTCATTCCACACTGCATCCCGCTCAAAAAATTTCCGGCCGGGCAAACCAAACCCTCCTCAGCGCCATCTTATAAGATAAAGACGGTACAGAGGAGGATTTTGCAATGCGACGGATGCTAGGGCTTGTTCTGGTGTTGCTCATGCTCCCCGCCCTCCAGGGGGCGCTGGCGGACGAGGTGGTCATCACCCTTGGCGGCGACTGCGTGCTGGGAACGCGGGAGGAGTGGAAGGACGATGCGCAGACCTTCGATACCATGATTGCGCAGAAGGGCTACGGATGGTGCTTTGAAAAGATCGCGGAGCCGTTTCTCACGGACGACATCAGCCTGGTCAACCTGGAAACGGTGCTGCAAAGCCATTCCGAAGGACACGCCAGCGCAAAGGAGTTCACCTTCCGGGGCGACCCGGCCTATACCGCCATCCTCAAGGAAGCCGGCATCGAGCAGGTCAACATTGCCAACAATCACTACATCGACTTCGGGCGCAGCGGCCGCGAGAGCACGCGCGCCGCGCTGGAGGAGGCGGGCATCGGCTTCAGCGGCTATACCTACCGCTCGGTGGTGGAGGTAAACGGCTACCGCATCGGCTTTGCGGGCTGCCGCGAAACGGTCTATCTGGACCGCAAAATGCCCGTATACAACGACCTGCAGGCGCTCAAAAAAGCCGGCTGCGACGCCATCATCTATTCCTTTCATTGGGGAAAGGAATACAGCCCCACCCACAACCAGACGCAGCGGCGCATGGCCGACTACGCCATCCAGCACGGCGCTGATATCGTAGTGGGCACGCATCCCCACTGCGTGCAGGGGGTGGAGCTCCGGCGCGGAAGCCTGATTCTCTGGAGTCTGGGAAACCTCGTCTTTGGCGGCACACATGAGATGACCACCTTTGACGCGGTGGTCGCGCAGGCGGTGCTGAGCTTTGAGGACGGGAAGTATCAGGGGGTAACGCTGCGGCTGATGCCGGTGCTCACCTCCAGCGCGAGGCCGGAAAACAACTTTCAGCCCGAATGGGCGCAGGGGGAAGATTATGCGCGCATCATGGGCCTGATTCAGGACGACAGCGAAATGACGATTGAAGAAGAGATGTGGTTTCCCGCGGGCTGAGGCTCATCCCCGCTCCAACGGAAGGCAGGCGGTAAACGTCGTGCCCGCGCCCACCTTGCTGCGCACCTTGAGATGCCCTCCGTGCGCCGCCACGATGATGCGCGCGATGCTCAATCCCAGCCCGTGCCCGCTGGTCTGTGATTTGCGCGCCTCGTCGCAGCGGTAGAAGCGGTCAAACACCTTGGGAAGGTCCTCGGCGGAGATGCCCGCGCCGGTGTCGGTGACGCTGAGGTAGCAGGTGCGGCTGTCGCGCCTGACCCCCAGCGTGATGCTTCCTCCATCCGGCGTGTATTTGATGGCGTTGTCCACCAGAATCCGCATGAGCTGCTTGAGCATGCCCTTGTCCGCGTTGACGCGGGCGTTCTGGGCGGGCGAGAGCTCGAAGCGGTGAACGGGCGAGAGCAGCTTTGCCTCGCGGTGCACCTCGCTCATGACCTCCAGGGGGTCAAAGACCTCCATCTCCAGCATGAGCGTCTTTTTGTCATGGCGCGCCAGAAACAAAAGCCGCTCCACCAGCTCCTTCATGCTGGCCGCCTCCTGGGAAATGGCGCTGATTCCCTCGTCCAGCACGGCCTTGTCCGTCTTGCCCCAGCGTTCCAGCATGCTCACATAGCCCTGAATGACGGCGATGGGCGTGCGCAGCTCGTGGGAGGCGTCGCTGACAAACTGCTTCTGGCTGTTGTAGCTCAGTTCGATGCGATCGAGCATGCCGTTGATGACGAGCGCCAGGTCCTTGAGCTCGTTTTTCGCGCCTTCGACGCTGATGCGGTCGCTGAGGTTGTTGGCGCTGAGCGCGGCGGCGGTCTGCGCCATGTCGGTGATGGGCTTGAGGACGCGGCGGTTCAGCCGGTCCCGACGGGTGAGAAAATAGCTCACCCGGTACAGGTCCAGACAAAGGAGCGTCCAGAACAGGACCGTCATGGTGTGCGCCAGGTCGTCCACCGGATAGGCGGCCGCCGCGCCGCCGGCCGCGGTGTCGGCATAGAGCAGCACGCGAAGCTGGCCGTCCTTTTCAAAGTCGGAAAACAGGAGGACGAGCCGTTGCGTCAGCCCGGCAAGCCCGCCGTCAAACGGCTCCGGCAGGAGGTAGGCCTCCGTAAAGGGCAGGCCCTCCAGGTCCGCGGAAGCAAAGACCCCATCGCTCCCCGGGGTAAGCGCGCTCAGCGCCTCCAGCGCCCGGTCCGCAGCGGGCACCTGCGCCACGCACAGGGCCCCCATCGCCACCACCAGCACGGGCACGGTGGTCAAAAGCAGCTGGCCCGCAAAGTGCAGCGCGATCCTCAGGGTCAGCGACAGCCGCAGGTTGCTCATCAGCCTCACAAGGGTCGCGTGTACCGCGTGGGAAAAGCGGTCCAGGCCGCTTTCGCCCTTCCGCCCGGCTTTCCCCAGCGGCCAGTCCGCATCCGGCGCGCAGGAGGCCGTTTTTTCCTTCTTTTTCTTACTCATAGCGGAACATGTAGCCAACCGCCCGGATGGTATGGATGGTTTTGATGCCGAAGCGGTCGTCGATCTTCTGACGGAGGTAGCGGATGTAGACATCCACGATGTTGGTGTCCCCCGCAAACTCATAGCCCCAGACGTTGCTGAGCAGCTCGTCGCGCGTGGCCGCCGCGCCCTCGTGCTGCCAAAGGTAATTGAGCAGGTCAAACTCCTTCTTGGTCAGCATGATGGCCTCGCCGGCAAAGCTGGCGCTGTAGCTGGCCGGCTCGATGCGAAGCTGGCCCGCCGTGCGCGCGCCGGTGTCCCGCGCACGGTCCACGCGGTGCTTCTTGAGGTTGACGCGGATGCGCGCCAGCAGCTCCTCAATGGCAAAGGGCTTGGTCATGTAATCGTCGGCGCCCATGTCCAGCCCCATGACCTTGTCGCTCACGTCATCCTTGGCGGTGAGCATGATGATGGGAACGTCGCTGCTCTGGCGCAGGCGGCGGCAGACCTCGATGCCGCTGAGCTCGGGCAGCATCAGATCCAGAATCATCAGGTCCGGCTGCCAGGTTTCGCACATCGCAAGGCCCGTGCGCCCGTCGTGGGCCGCGCGCACCTCATAACCCTCATGCTCCAGCTCAAGCGTCACAAACCGGGCGATCTTTACCTCGTCCTCGACGATGAGTATCTTGCTCATGCTGTGTTCCTCATTTCTCTGTCTGATTACAGGCCAAAAGGGCCCCGTCTCTGCGGGACCCTTCCGGGTCAGCGGATATCGGCCTCATGATAGCCGTCGCCGTCATCTCGCACGTCCACGCTGCCGCCGTCCGGGAACTGCACGTTCACGGGGCGGGTTCCGCTGGCGGCGCTTTCGGTGCGCGGCGGGGGCGCCGGGCGGCCCTGCGCCGCGTCTCCCCCGGTTCTGTTCTCCTTGCC
>CALVKX010000138.1 GCA_944333375.1 uncultured Eubacteriales bacterium | reverse complement strand
GCGGTGACCTGCTTGACGTGGTTTTGGAGCTCCTTTTTCAGCGCGTCGGTAGGCTCGTAGCCGCGGTTTTTGACCAGCACCACCGTGGCCTTGACCACCTGCCCGCGGTCGGGGTGCGGAACGGCCGTCACCGCGCACTCCAGCACCGCCGGGTGCGTCAGCAGCGCGCTCTCCACCTCGAAGGGGCCGATGCGGTAGCCGCTGGACTTGATGACGTCGTCGCCGCGGCCGATGAAGTTGTAGTAGCCGTCCACGTCGCGCCAGGCCATGTCGCCGGTGTGGTACATGCCGTTGTAAAAGACCGCGTCGGTCTGCTCCTGGCTGCGGTAGTAGCCCAGGAACAGGCCCGCCGGATGACCCTTGTCCAGCCGGATGACGATCTCGCCCTCCACGCCGTCGTCCACGTCCTGCCCGTTTTCGTCCACCAGCGCGATGTCGTAGGCGGGCGAGGGACGGCCGGTGCTGCCGGTCTTGGGCTCCATCCACTTGCTGGTCATCAGCAGCGGCGTGGTTTCGCTCTGGCCGAAACCCTCGTGGATCTTCACGCCCGTGAGGCGGAGGAACTGGTCGTAGACCTCGGGGTTGAGCGGCTCGCCCGCGCAGTTGGCCCACTTGAGGGCGCTGAGGTCGTAGGCTGCCAGGTCCTCCTTGATGAGGAAGCGGTACACCGTGGGTGGCGCGCAAAAGCTGGTCACGCGGTGCTTTTCCAGCATTTTGAGCAGGTCGGCGGCGATGAAGCGGTCAAAGTCGTACACAAACAGCGTCGCGCCGCAGATCCACTGGCCGTAGAGCTTGCCCCAGCCCGCCTTGGCCCAGCCGGTGTCGGCCACGGCCATGTGGATGGAGTCGTCCCCCACGTTGTGCCAGTAGTAGGCCGTGACCGTCTGCGCGATGGGATAGGTCCAGCTGTGCGCGGCCATCTTGGGCATGCCGGTGGTGCCGCTGGTGAAGTAGATGAGCATGATATCGTCGTTCTTTGGCAGCTCGGCGGGCTTGTCCCAGCGCTCGGAGGCGGCGGCCAGCTCGGCGTCAAAGTCCAGAAAGCCCGGCTCGCTGCCCAGGGTGAACAGCGCCGTGAGCGTATCGCACTCCGGCGCGGAGGCCAGCACGTGGCCGCGCACCTCCGGCTCCTCCACGCACAGGATGGCGCGGGCGCTGGAGGCCTTGACGCGGTAGACGATGTCCTTTTTCTGAAGCTGCGCCGTGGCGGGGATGAGCACGCAGCCCACCTTGAGCAGTCCCACCGCCGCCACCCAGAACTGCCAGCGGCGCTTGAGCATGAGAATGACGGGATCGCCCTTTTTGAGGCCGTGGGCCTTAAACACGTTGGCCGCCCGGTTGCTCATGCGGCTGATGTCGCCGAAGGTGAAGGTGCGCTCGTGCCCCTTGAGGTCGCACCAGATCAGCGCCCGCTTTTCGGGCGAGATGCGCGCGTACTCGTCCACCACGTCGTAGGCGAAGTGGAAGCGCTCGGGCACGTTGAGCGCAAAGTTTTTCTCAAAGTCCTCCTGACTCGTCAGGTCGGTACGGATATATCGGTCAGCCAGCATACGGTTTCAAACTCCTTCGGAACGGGGGGATGCGATCGCCCGGACGCTTACGGGATCACGATGGCCAGAAAATGCACCGCCTCGCCGCCGACGGCCTCCATGGCATGCGGCGTGCGCGAATCATAGTACACGCTGTCGCCGGGATGCAGGACCAAGTCGTTTTTGCCGATGACGATGTGCATGGTGCCCGAGAGGATGTAGTCAAACTCCTGTCCGTCATGGCTGTTGGGGGTCAACGTCTTGTTGTCCTCCGGGTCCACGACCACATACATCGGCTCGATCTTGCGGCCAACGAAATTATAGGCCAGGTTGCGGTAGACATACTGGTCATGACAGCTGGTTTCCTCCTGTCCCCTGCCCGCGCGCGTGACACTGAGCACGTTGAGCCGCGGCGCCTCGCCGGTCAAAAGCTCTGTCATGTCCACATGAAATACCTCGCCGATCTTGACCAGAAAGCTGATGGGCATATCGACCTCGCCGCTTTCATATTTGCGGTACTCGTCGGTGGATACGTTGAGCACTTGCGCCATCTTTTCAACGGTGTAGTCCGAGATCTCTCGAAGGTCCAGAATTCTCATGGCCACTTGCTTCACAGGATCGGACATAACGGGTGCGCCTCCTTCCGGCCCCAATGGGGCACTTTGGCGTATTATAGCACGGAAGCACGGAAAGATGCAAGACGCGGGCCGCACCCTCCGCCCGCCCGCGGAATAGGATGATGCAGACCTGGAAAGTAGGTGATGGACCATGCCCCTCTATGGCAACCGCCCCTGCGGCCGGTGCGGCTGCACGATGTGTCCGGCCTGTACCCTGCGCGGCTTTCCCGTGTGGTTCACCGGAGCCGACGGCCCTACGGGTCCCACCGGCCCCACGGGCCCTGCGGGTCCAACCGGGGCCACCGGCGCGACCGGCGCGACCGGCCCCGAGGGGCCTGCCGGCGAGATCGGCGCGCGCGGCATAAGCGGCATTACCGGGCCCACGGGCCCCACCGGGGCGATTGAAGAAGGAAAGTTCAGCACGGCGAGAAGCGAAACGCGATGGTGATGCGCCCGCCCTCGGACACGCTGATGTGATCCACCAGCGCAATGAGCAGATCCCGCGTCAGCCTGCCCGCGTTGCGCTGGCGCGCGAGGTCGTCCAGAAGCGGGCTTTCCCGCGCGCCGTCCGCGACGTCCGCCCGCCCGTTCCGCAGGGCCTCCAGCGCCTCCTCCAGCGCACGGGCCTGCCGCTCGTAGTCCTCCCGCATGCGGCGGTAGTCCGCAAGGGAGAGCTCGCCGTCCTTCCAGTCCTGGTAGGCGGATTGCTTGTAGCGGTAAATTCTCTCCAGCTCCCGCCGCCTTTGCCCCACAGCGTCCGCCCGCTTTGGTGCGGCCCCCGGCGCAAGCCGGCCGATTTGCTCCACGAGCGCCTCAGGGTCGGCCCCGAGGAAGATCTCAAGCTGGATGGCGCGCAGCACCGCGGCCTCCAGATCCTCGTGCCGGAGGGTGTGCTTGGTGCAGGCCGCCCTGGAGCGGTCCTTGTAGGTGCGGCAGTAGTAGTACACCCTGTTTCCGGCCCTGCTGCGGCTCATGGACCTGCCGCAGTCGGCGCACCTGAGAAAGCCGCTGAACAGGTACAGTTCCCCCTGCCGGGGGCCGGTGCGGGTGGGGCGCCTGAGCAGGCGCTGCGCCTTTTCAAACGTCTCCCGGCTGACGACCGGCTCGTGGGTGTTTTCCACCACGTACCACTGCTCCCGGGGGACGGCCTCCTGAACATGCACCTTGTAGCTTTTCATGCGGAAGCGCCCCTGGACCATGTCCCCGCAGTACATGCGGTTTTGAAGGATGGCGCCTACGGTCATCGCGCACCACAGGGGCCGCCTGGCGGGATCGAGGCTGGGGTTTTGGTATTTGAGCCCCAGGCGCTCGCGCTTGTAGGCCGCGGGGCACAGGACCCCCTGCTCGTTGAGGCGGCGGACGATGGCGTTTTTGCTAAGGCCGTCCAAAAACAGCGAGAAGATCTCGCGCACGACCGCCGCGGCCTCCTCGTCCACCAGCAGGGCGTTTTTGTCGCGGGGGTCCTTGCGGTAGCCGTAGGGCGCGAAGGAGCCGATATGCTCCCCGTTTCGCCGCTTCATGTCAAAGACCTCCCGGACCTTGTCGGAGGTTTCGGCGCAGTGGTTCTCGTTGAGCACGCCCTGGATGGGAACGGCGATGCTGCGCATGGCCCGGGGCTCCCTGTAGCTGTCCAGGGGCTGGTGGAACAGGGAGATGAAGCGCACGCCGTGCCGGGGAAACCAGTCGTCCAGATAGTAGCCCTGATCGCTGTAGTTGCGGAAGGAGCGCGCCAGGTCCTTGACGACGACGCAGTTCACGCGCCCCCGCCTTATGTCCCCCAGCATGCGCTGAAAGCCGCTCCGCTCGTCGTCCGTCGTCCCCGAGACGCCGTCGTCCACGTATTCGTCCACGATGTCGTACTCGTCGCCGTCGCGCAGGCCGGCGATGTGCTCGCGGATCAGCGCGCGCTGGTTGCCCACGCTCTGCGACTCGTCCAGGCCTGCGGCGTCCTCCCTGGAAAGGCGGATATAGACGGCGATTTTCCATACCCTCGTCCCCACCATCGCCACCGCCCCTTCTCACAGCCCGCCTTTTTTTCGCCGCAGGAGGTCGAAAAGCGCATCCTGCAGGCAGGGCCCTTCCTGCGAAAACGCCAGCCGGGCGCGGATTTCGCCCACCCGGAAGCGGCAGGGGTCCCCCAGCGCCTCCAGCACATACGCCGCCCGCTCCTCCGGCGGGATGCCGGTGTCCAGCGAAACCCCCGCCAGGTCCCGCAGCTCCTCCCCGTCCGAGCCCACGCCTCTGATCCCCTTCTCCTCCATGCGTCATGCGCCTCCCCTCCCTGAGCTTTATGCGCCCGCCCCCCGTCCTATGAAAAAAGCCGGCACCCATCGGATGCCGGCCCAGGTTGCCAAAATCCCTTTACGCCGCCGCGGAATCCTTCCCCAGCAGCTTGCGCACGCCCTGCGCCACCACGCTCACGCCCAGCGCCAGGATCAGCACCGCGAACACCATCTGAACGACGGCGCCCCAGGCGGTCAGCACGCTCGCGCCGTCCACCGTGGCGGTGATGCCCGCCATCCACAGATAGGTGCCGTCGGCGATGCCCCTGCCCAGGTTAAGGATGGTCAGGATCAGCGCGGAGAAAGTCACGGCGCTCATGGTGAACAGGGGGATCCAGAGCATGAAGCTCCTGCGCCGGGTGCGTCTGAGAAAGACGGCGCAGGCCAGGAAGGCCAGGGCGGAGAGGAGCTGGTTGGAGGAGCCAAACAGCGGCCAGATGGAGTCATAGCCCACCTCGGTGAGGAAGAAGGCCAGCACGAGGGTGAGGACGGTGGCGAAATACTTGTTGGTCAGAAGCCTGCGCAGGGGGCGCGCGCGCTTTTCGCCTGCGGCGTCATCCTGGAAAAGCTCCTGGAAGGACAGCCGTCCCACGCGGGCGACCGAGTCCAGGGAGGTGAGGGCGAAGGCGGAGACGGCGAGGTTGATGAGGGTGAAGACCACGTCCTGAGGCAGGTTCATCACGCTCAGGAAGCCGGCCACGCCGCCGGCAAAGATCTGCGAGGGGGTGGTGTAGCCCAGGGCGGCGGTCTGCTCCGGGGAGGCGAAGGAGGCCACGGCGATGAGGGCGATGACCGCCAGCATGGACTCCATCAGCATGGCGCCGAAGGAGACGGGGAGCATGCTCTTTTCGTTCCTGATCTGCTTGGAGGCCGTGCCGGAGGAGACGAGGGAATGGAAGCCGGACACCGCGCCGCAGGCGATGGTGACAAAGAGGAAGGGAAAGAGGGTTTGGCCGTTGACGGTGAAGCCCGAAAAGGCGGGCAGGTTGACCTGGGGCCGGGCGGCGAACACGCCGATGACGGCGGCCACGATCATGGCGATGAGCAGGTAGCTGTTGAGGTAGTCGCGGGG
>CALVKX010000137.1 GCA_944333375.1 uncultured Eubacteriales bacterium | reverse complement strand
AATTGTTCCTTGTCAGTCATGCGTGTGACAACCTCCTTAAGTGACCAATCCGGCGTGCTCGCGCCGGCGGTAATTCCAATGGATTCCGAATGGATATCTGCAAAGCCCGGCGGAATATCCGCCGCACGCTCTACCAAAAGGGTTCGCCCGCAAATGCTTTTGCATGTCTCGTAAAGCTTGCGGGTATTGGCGCTTTCCAGCCCGCCCACCACAAGCATCGCGTCCACCTTCGCCGCCAGCTCCCTGGCCTCGCTCTGTCGCAGGGCCGTGGCCGTGCAGATGGTGTCCTGAACAGTCAGCTCGCGCACGCGCGTGCGCAGGACGGGCAGGATGGCCTCCCATCGCTCGTGGGGAAACGTGGTCTGCGATACGGCAAGCGCCCGTTCCATTTCGGGCAAGGCCGCGGCCTGCTGGGGATCGTGCACCGTGTACACCTGCCCCTGCACATAGCCGATCGTGCCGGCGACCTCGGGATGGTCAGCCTGACCCACCAAAATTACCGGCAGGCCGCCCGCGCTATACCGAGCCACCACCTCATGCAACCGCGCCACGAAGGGACAGGTCAGGTCGATGACCTCCTCGGCCACCTCCTGCAGCGCCCGCGTGATCTCAGGCGCGACGCCATGGCTTCGGATGAGCACAACCTTGCCGCGCGCCTGCGCGGTTTCATGGATAACGGATATGCCCATGGCATTGAGCCGCTCAATGACCTCGGGATTGTGGGCCAGCTCGCCGAAGGAGACGATCGGCTTGCCCCGCTCCGCGGCCTGGACTGCGCCGTCTACCGCACGCTTGACGCCCATGCAAAAGCCCGCGTGACGGGCCACCGAAACCGGCATAAAACCGTCCTCCTAAGCATATCATGATGGCTATTCGCCGTCCATCCCGCTTTTCCCTTCTTTTTTTTCATCGGAATTTACAAAAAAGATAGGTAAGTATTAACGGTTGCCTTTAGGCCCCGCGGTGCTCCCGCTCAAGCTCCAGGTAAATGGTATGGATGCGCTCCATGACCTCCTGACAGGCCTCGCGGTTGACGCCCCGGGAAGCAATGTCCTGAACGCTGAAGGGAAGGCCATAGTACACGTGCGTACGCCTGAAAAGGCGGGGCTTGCCGGCGATATAGGCGGGCAGAAGCCTGACGCCGCTTCGCAGGGCAAGCATGGCGATGCCACTTTCCATATGCTCCATCACGCCCTCTTTGTGGCGCGTGCCCTCTGGGAAAACCCCCAGCGCGTGCCCCTCGCGCAGCGTCTTGAGGCAAGCGCGCAGCGCGGTCATATCCATATTGTGACGGTCCACGGGAATCATGAGCAGCTTGCGGAAAAACCAGTTCAAAATCGGATTTCCGACCAGCTCCTTCTTTCCCAGAAAGCGGATCTGATAACGGTAGCACTTCCAGGCCACCGCCAGCGGGTCCCAGAGGGAATTGTGATTGGAAATGAGGATGTAGGGCGCGTCCAGCTGAGCGCGTTCGAGATGGTGACAGGTGATGGGAAAGAGGGAGTTAAAGAGAATCGTGGCGACGACGCGGACGAGCCTGTACATGGGGGTGAGCTTCTCCTCCGGCGCGGGCATGCGCCCCTTCCGAAGGGCGACGCGGCGCAGCACATCCTCAACCACCTGCTCGCGCGTCATCAGCGAGCTGTCCAGAATCTGCGCGTCCTGCGCCGGACGCAGCGGGTCCGTTTCGCGGGTGGTGTCCTGATGGTCGCGCTGAATCACGTCTCTGAGGACGTCCTCGTAGGTCGAGGGATCGCCCTTGGCCTGGAGCTCCTCAAAGCGCCGCCTGGCGCGCACCTCAGGGGAAGCGGTAAGGAAAATTTTCAGCGTCGCGTCCGGCAGCACGCGGGTTCCGATGTCCCGCCCGTCCAGCAGCATGCTCTGATGGCCGGCCAATTCCCTCTGCCGGGCCACCATGGCCCTTCGGACGGCCGGGACCATGGAAATCACGCTGGCCGCCATGCTGATTTCGGGCGTGCGGATGAGGTCCGTCACGTCCTGACCGGCAATCAAAGTGCGCTGGGCACCATTTTCAAAGCGTACCTCGGGCATCTCTCGCCCGGCCAGCGCCTCCAGGGCCTGCGCATCGCGGCTGTCCACGCCCTCCTTGAGCGCCTGGTAGGCGAAAGCGCGGTACATCGCGCCCGTGTCCATATGCAAAATGCCAAGCCGTCTGGCCACCTCGTCGGCCACGCTGCTCTTGCCTGCGCCGACGGGTCCGTCCACCGCAATGGTCAGTACCATACCCGTTCCCCTCTTTCTTCAGATGGCGCGATGCCCAAGGCCAATGCACACCTCGTCGAGGTGCCCCAGACCGATGTTGAAAAACACCGCTACCGCCACATGCTCGCCCGCCCGGGCAATCCCGATTTTGCCTCCCACGCTCATGCCGAGGGCCTTGGGCGTCACCTGGTTGAGCGCCTCTCGTGCCGCGCCCGCGACCCCGCCTTCCTCCAGGTGCGAATCTCCGATGACTTGCTCCCGCTTGGCTGCAACGACCGCCCGCTCCACAATGCGCACGATTCCCGCAAGAAAATCACCGCCGAAGTCCGCCGCGGCGGCCGTGATGCCCTGCTGGCGCAGCACCTGTCGCCAGCGCTGCTCCTCTTCCCGGCTCTGGGTCATGCTCAATTCAATCGCGGCCCTGGCCACATCGCGACTGCCCGCCGTCGTCTGATAATCCATTGCGGATAACGCCTCCTCTCGCCCTGTACCATGGACATTATAGCATGCCGGGGCTCTCTTGCAAAGGGCGTTTAACTTCATCAAAAAGAGCCTTCCCCAAAAGGTGGAAAGCTCGTGCGAGAACCCAAAGTGCCGCTGTACCCGTTTTTTCACCCGCTATGTTAAGCAGGCCGGTGCTCTGTCAACGGCTTTTGCCGTCCCCTGGCGTCCAAACGAACGGGGGCATGACATCCGACGCCGAACCCGAGCTCCGTTTTGTGAAATGTGGGTAAAAACAGGGCCCTGGCGCACACTTCAGGAGGCTCTGGGATCATTATAGTAACTAGCCGCTACAATGTCAATAGCAGGAGAAAAGGAATTTGAGGAAAGACGGATCAATCGGGATGACAGCCGCCCAGCAGCGCGTCCACCAGCCGAATGGCATGCGCCAGACGCTGCGAGTAGTCTCCGCTGACAACCACCATTTTCGGGCCGAACCCATTGTCCACATACATGTTCCACAGCCGGTCGTTGAGCGTCCTGCGCCGGTCCTCGTCTCCGTTGAGCCGCTGGCCATCCGGCACCCAGCGCACATCCGGCGTCAGATAGATCAAAAGATCATAGCGGGTGGGATCTATGTATTTCTCCACCAGCTCGTTTCGGTGGCCCATATACAGCTCGCTGAAATAGTCGGTATAGGTGGCGTCAGTATCAAAGAAGCAGACCTTGTTTGCCGTGCGCAGGGCCTGGTAGTCCTGCTCGTACTGGATGTGGGCGATCCGGCTGAAATCCTCGTCCGTATAGATGCTTTCGTCGTTTCCAAGGAAGTCGCGGGCATAGTAACGGCCCACCTCCTCAGACCAGGAGGTGTTGTAGAGCTTGGCCAGGCACTTGGTCAGCGTGGTTTTGCCGCAGCTCTCCGTGCCCGCGATTAATACCTTTTTGGCAAAGAATGGACGCGCCGCACCCAGAATATAATGCCAGTTTCCCAGGATGTTCCCGCGGATGTCCGTGGCCGAGATCGGGTAGCGCGTGCGCGCGGGATCAAACAGCTCGACCCTGGATTCGGGGAAGTAGCGCGCCAGGGTTTCGCCATATTCCATGTCGCCCACGAAAAAGGCATCGATGGGCTCCCCCACCACCTCCCGCATCCGCTGGCTCCACAGCTCCCAGCCCTGCGGATAGACGGGGATATCCGTCTCGTCCAGCACGCGCACCACGATGTGGGTGATGTCCTGAATCTGCTGGGAGATCCACTGCTTGCGCAGGCGGTAGGAGATTTCCGCAATGCCGTCGCGCCGGCAGATCTCGCGGGTCTGGTCGGCGTTGTCGGAGATCACCACGACCAGCTTTTCACAGCGGGTAGACGCTTCGATCATCTGATAAAGATGCCCTCTGTGCGGCGGCAGAAAGCGCCCGAAATAAACCCCCGTCTTGTACATGCTTATCCTCCCCTGGCGGTTTGGGTTAAAAATTTCTACGCCCCGCGCCCTTTTTCCTGCCTGTTCAAACCAGCGTGAATATGGTATCATTTGAAATAAAGATGAGCGGCAACCGGATCTCTGTGCGCACGTTGGATCTAAATCAAGAGTTTTCGGAAATTCGCAGACAGTTGGATTGCATCTGCGGGGAATTCTTTGGTTGAACTCTTGAAGAGAGTCAACGGGCAGAGTATACTAGGGGCGAAGACAGCCAAACGGAGGTGGAGTCCATGCGGATCATCCGATATGACAAGCTGGTCCGAGACAGAATCCCGGAAATCATCAGGGCGTCGGGGAGGTCTTGCAGCACGGAAGTGCTATCCGATGAAGCGTATCTCAGGATGATTGACGCCAAGCTAGATGAGGAACTGGCCGAATATCACCAGGAGCAGAATCTGGAAGAGCTGGCGGATCTGCTGGAGGTTTTGCGCGCGGCCGTCGTCGCCAGAGGGTATACCCTGGATGAACTTGAGTCCGTGCGCGCACAGAAGGCGGCAAAGCGCGGCGGCTTTGCGCAAAAGATTCTTCTGAAAGAAGTTGTCGAAAGCGAATGATGGAGGATACATATGCCTACGGTCAGAGCGAACAGAAAATAGCGGCGCAGAGGAACGGTTCATTGAGCTGTTCTGCGACGTGTTCGGCCCGGAGCGGGGGCAGTATGTCTACATGCAGTATCCGTTTGTGGACATCTATGGCGGACACCGCACCATCGACTATGCGATCAATAGCCATGAAGGACGCATCGCCATCGAGGTAGACGGCAACCAATGGCACCAGCCGGGAATCGTATCGGAGGACAAATACCACGACGATCTGCTCAAGCAGAACAGCCTTGTCTATGAGGGTTGGAAGGTCTACCGCTGGACTTCCCGCCAGATCGAGAAGACACCCGAGCGGATCAAGGATGAGTTGGTCACGTTTCTGGGCACGTCGCCGATGTTCCGGTATATCGAAAAGGATTTGATGCAGGTGCTCAAAAAGCGCTGGCTGATTCCGGCGGCCCTCGCAGCCTGCCTGTTCCTGATCGACTTTCGCGCCCTCTTTCCGCCCCATACTTTCCGCGAGCTTTCCAACGGCCTCCTGAAGACAGGCGAGCATCTGATGACCCCCTTTTCGATGGTGCTGGTCGCGCTGGCGACAGCCGCCGTGGTCCCAAGGCGTGAGCTGCGGCTGCCGGTCGTGCTCAATCTGGCCGCATCGCTGCTTTTGTGGTTTGCGCTCAAGTGGCTCGACGGACCGGGAGCTCTCCAGCCGCTGCGCCTCGCCGCCCGGCTCGATTCCGTCATTGCACCGGCATGCTTTTACGGCTTTTTGATGTGGATGGTTCGGCGCTTTTGTCTCTCCGCGCAGCTTCGCACCGGGCTGACGGTGC
>CALVKX010000136.1 GCA_944333375.1 uncultured Eubacteriales bacterium | reverse complement strand
AGCTGCACGGCCAGATGGCCCGCCTCAAAGGCGAAGGCGCTGTCCTGCGCGGTCGCCTGCGCGCCGCGCTGGGTGTAGCCGATGACCGTGGCGCGGGCCTCGATGCCGCCGCACTTGCGCTTTAGGATGCTGGCCAGGCGCTCGGCGTTGATGGGCTCGCCCGGATAGACGACCTTGCCGTTGTCGTTTAGGAACTTGCGCCAGTCAAACTCCTTCATCTTATGCCAGCAGTGCTCGCCGATGATGAGGGTGGCGCGGGTGTTGCCCTTGGCGATCAGGCCGTTGAGGCGCGCCGCCAGCACGTCCACGTCCCAGTCCATCTCGGGCACGACCACCATTTCCGCGCCGGTGGCCATGGCCGTCTTCATGGCGATGTCGCCCGCGTTGCGGCCCATGACCTGCACCACCGCCGGGCGGTCGTGGCTGCGGCTGGTGGCGCGGATGGAGCGCACAGCCTCCACGCAGACGTTGACGGCCGTGTCATAACCCAGCGTGGCCTCGGTGTAGCCCAGGTCGTTGTCGATGGTGCCGGGGATGCCCACGCAGGGGATGCCCAGCTCGGAGAGGTGCATGGCGCCGTTGAAGCTGCCATCGCCGCCGATGACCACCAGGGCGTCGATGCCGAGTTTCCTCAGGTTGTTGGCGCACTGGCGCTGAACCTCGGGCTTTTTGAACTCATCGCAGCGGGCGGTTCGCAAAAAGGTGCCGCGCTGGTCCGCGATATCCAGCACCGTTTCCAGGTCCAGGGCGGCGATGTCGTCCTCGGGATTTTCACTCAGCCCCAAAAGGCCGTTGTAGCCACGCTTGATGCCCATGAGCTGGATGCCATGCGCGGCCGCGCAGCGCGCTACGCTGACCACCGCGGCGTTCATGCCGGGGCTGTCGCCGCCGCTGGTCAGGATGCCGATCTTACGGATCAAACCAATCACTCCTCGCTCTGCTTGGGCGGGGTTTTCCGCCCCGCCGTCATAGTATAGCACAGCTTTTGTCCCGCGCAAGGGGCAAAGGGGCTGTGAGGGGTCACATTTGAGAACTTCCGCCATGCGGGCGGCGCTCGTCGGTGCCCACATGCTTGAGATAGGCGGTGGGACTCATACCCACGATGTGCTTGAACTGCTTGCTGAAGTGGTAGGGGTCGGGCATGCCGATTTCCACGCCCGTCTGGCGCACGCTCATCCCCTCGCGCAGCAGCGTCTTTGCGCGCTCCATTTTGAGGAATTGCAGGTAGCCCAGCGGGGGGATTCCCAATTCCGAGGTGAAGCGCTTGCGGAACGTCTCCACCGGCATGCGGCTGATGGCGGCCATATCCGCCAGGCTGAAGGCGTCGCGGTAGCGGCAGGCGCGAAGCGCGTCCACCACGCGGGCGATCTCATGACTGAGGGTGGCGCTGGTGGCCACGCTCTGGCCCGAGTGCGCGGCGATGAGCCCCCAGAGGAGCTGACCGAGCTGATAGCTGGCTTCCGCCGTGCCGGTGTGGCGCACGAGCACCTGCACGATCTGGCGGATGAGCACCACCATGCTGGGAAGCATGCCCTGCTTGGCGGGCACGCGGTTGAGCGCGTTCATCTGCCGCATGAAGTCCTCGGTGAGCGCGCCCTCCACCGTCAGCCACAGAAGCCGGGAGTCCTTGGCCTGGGCGATCATGCATCCGTCCGTGTGCGGCGGGATGACCACGCACTCGCCCTTTTTGAGCGCGACGCGCATCTCCCGATGCTCAAAGACCATGCTGCCGTCATCCACGACCAGCCACAGCGGCGCGTCGCAGGTGGACAGGCGGTAATTCTGCTGCAGCAGGATGGCGCTTCCGGCGGTCTTGATCCATACGCCGCTGCGTTCCACCAGCGGCGCGGGCACATGCGTACCCTGCACGAAGATTCCAGGGTCGGCGCTTTCTCCCATCGGCGCCTGTGGTACAAAGGTGACATATGGCATGGTTCTTCTTCTCCCGGCGTTCAAAGTTGACATCGAGTCCAGAGATATTGTAAAGATTCCCCGGGCGGCTGTCAAGGGATATTTGCTGTATTTTGACGCACATAAGGCCATTTTATCCATTGAAAAGGCGCCTTCCCACAGGAAAGCGCCCGTTATGGAAGCGATTTGGAGGAAAGCGGCGTTTTGTAAAAACGGTTGGCTTTTCCCCCGGGAGGGACTTAACGGCTCTTGAGGGTGATGAGATGCACCTGAGGCGGCGCAAACAGCCTCACCGGCAGCCCGGAGGTGCCCACGCCGTTGGAAACGAGCACCGCCGCACGGTTTTCCTCCAGCCAGCCGCTCATGTAGCGGCTGCCCACCTCCGGCAGGAGAGACTTGAACGGCGTGTAGCCCAGAATGTTGATCTGTCCGCCGTGGGTGTGCCCAAACAGGGCCAGGTCAAACCAGTGGTTGTCGCCGTCGCTGCTCTTGGCCGCAAGGACGCTTGGCATCAGATCCGGCGTGTGTCCGGCGAAGATCACAAAGTCGCCGCTGCTGACCTGCGCGGCCACCCCCTCGACGTCGGGACGGCCGTTGTAGTAATCATCCACGCCCGCCACGTAGATGTAGGTCTGTCCCAGCTTCATGCGCGAGACCGTGTTGACCAGCGGGAGACAGCCGTAGTTTTTCATCTCCGCCATCAGGACGCTGAGGTTGCTCTCCGGCTCGGTCCGGTCGTGATTGCCAAGCACCCCAAAGACGCCCAGACGCGCGTGCAGGGCGGGGGCCGTGCGGAAAAACTCGATGGCAGAATCGCTGTCCGTGGCGTAATCGCCGCCCAGGATGATGATGTCCGCGCTCAGGTTGTTGAGGGTGTTAATCAGGTCGCTGACACGGCTTTGGGAAAACCACGCGCTTTTGTGGATGTCGGTGGCATAGGCAATCCTGAGATTGCGCAGGTTGGCGGGCAGGTCCGTCACATACAGCGTGTGTTCCTCGACGGTGAGCATGCGGGCCTCCAAAAAGGGATAGGCCAGCACCGCCAGCGCGGCCAGCGCCAGCAGGACCCATTTTATCGGAAAGTGCCGCCTCTGCGGACGGCGGTATTTATATTGATATTTGGCCATGGCGCCCCCTCCCTTCCAGACGGACATTTGACACATTTCGTCATTCATTGTACACTGATTTCATCCACATTGACAAGGGGTGAGGTTCAGAATGGAACAGATTTCCAACTTTCGCACCATCGGACCCACGACGTATCTCTGTCCGATCCCGGCGGTGATGCTGGGCTGCGCAGACCCGGACGGCGGCGCGCCCAACCTGATTACCGTGGCGTGGACGGGGATGGTCTGTTCCAAGCCGCCCATGCTCTCCGTCAGCATACGCAAAAGCCGCCTGAGCCATGACATGATCGCCCGCACGGGTGAGTTCACCCTCAACCTCACCAGCCGGGAGCTGTGCGCCGCGATGGATTTTTGCGGCGTGAGGAGCGGGCGGGAGGTGGACAAGTTCGCCCATCTGGGCCTGACCCCCATCCCTGCGCCCGGCCTTGGGGTCGCGCCCGCCGTGGCGCAGGCGCCCGCGTTTTTAAGCTGCCGGGTGCGCTCCGTGCAGGAGCTGGGCAGCCATGACCTGTTTGTGGCCGACATCGTGGAGGTGAGCGTCCAGGACCGTTTCTTCCTGCCCGACGGCTCCATCGACGAGGGCGCCATGGAGCTGGTGGGGTATGCGCACGGCAAGTACTTCGTGCTGGGCGAGGCGCTGGGCTTCTTCGGGTATTCCGTCGCTTCACCCGAGGCGCTGCGCCGCCGCGGATTTTAAAGGAGGAAAACGACATGCCCTGCCGCGTGCTTCTGGCCGACGCCGACGGGACCCTGTTTGATTTTCACCGGGGCGAGGCCGTGGCGATCTCGGAGACGTTTCGCCGCTTCGGCATTGCGGACACCCCGGAAAACCTCGCCGTCTATTCGCGCGTTAACCACGCCCAGTGGCTGCGCCTGGAGCGCGGGGAGACGACGCAGGAGCGTCTGCGCGTGGAGCGGTTTGAGGATTTCCTGCGGGAGACGGGCCTTGCGGGCGACGCGCGCGCCCTGTGCGACTGCTTCGTGGCGCTCCTGGGCCAGCAGCGCTACACGCTGCCCGGCGCGGAGGCGTTCTGCCGCCGGGTGAGCGCCCGCACGCCCATCTACCTGGTGACCAACGGCATCCCGGAGATTCAGCGAAGCCGCTTCGGAAGCTGCGCGCTCACCCCATACCTCTCGGGGCTGGTCATCAGCGGGGAGGTCGGGCACGCAAAGCCCCATCCCGCGATGATTTTCAGGGCGCTGGAGCTGTCGGGCTGCGCGCCCGGCGAGGCCGTCGTCATGGGCGACAGCGTGACCGCCGACATCGCAGCCGCCAACGCGGCGGGCGTGCGCAGCATCCTCTTTACCAACGGGGAGGAACCGCCTTCGGACCATGGCGCCACCCATGTGGCGCGGACCTATGGGGAGGCGCTGGACATTTTGTTCGGGGAAGAAGGAGGAACGCCGGTATGAAGATCGCCAAAGGGGACGCGCTGACCTGGTTTGCGTTTTTTGCGGGCATGCCCGCCGGGGAGGAGCTTTCCCCCCGCCAGCAGGAGATCGTCTGGGCCGTCTTTTCCCAGATCGAGGAGGCGGTGGACGCGCGCGTTCGCAGGCTCCAGGCGGAGATCCCGGGGCTTAGGACCCTTCAGGGCCGCACCTTTTTCGTGGGCGACGAGCGCCGCTTTCCAAACGGCTGCCGTTCCTGCCTCACGGGCACGGGCCTGAGCGCCGTGCGCAAGACCAACAGGTGCAACCTCCAGTGTAAATTCTGCTACGACTACGGCGTCATGGACCAGCTTGAACCCGTGGGCGAGGGCATGTGGGAAATCGGGGGCACGAAGTTTCGCGCGGAGGATATCCCCCTTTTGCTCTCCATCCAGAAAAGGCCCACCGGCATCTCCTATGTGTACCTGGAGCCGTTTATGGAGATCGAGGAGTACGGCCCGGTCATCCGCGCCTTCCACGAGGCGGGCGTGCATCAGCATATGTATACCAACGGCACGTTGGCCACGGAGGAAAACCTTGCGGAGCTGGGCCGCGCCGGCCTGGACGAGCTGCGCTTCAACCTCGGCGCCTCGGGGTGCTCCGACCGGGTCATCGAAAACATGCGCATCGCCAAAAGGCATATCCCCTTTGTGGGCGTGGAGACGCCCATGACCCCGGAGCTCTATCGCTCCTTTCTGGAAAAGAAGGACGCCATTTTGGCAACGGGGCTGGACTTCATCAACCTGGCTGAGCTGCATCTCAATCCCAACAACATCGAAAACTACTGGGGCGAGAACCTCTACCTCTGCCGCCGTGGCTACATCTCCCCCGTGTGGAGCCGAGAGCTGACGCTCAGGTTGATGAAACAGGCCGCCCAGGAGGGCTGGGCGCCCGTGGTGCACGACTGCTCCAACCATACCAAATTCGCCCGCGACCTCAACCTGCGCGCCAGGGAGGGCGGCTGGTTCGGGGCCAGCAGCTACGGCTGCGAGTTCGATGTGCTGCCCTATGAGGCGTTCCTGCCCATCCTCGGCGACCCGGGCTTTGCCTTCCTGCGCGAGGAGCCGCTGCCCGATGGCTATCGCCCGGGCGATCTGGCGCTATAATAA
>CALVKX010000135.1 GCA_944333375.1 uncultured Eubacteriales bacterium | reverse complement strand
GCCCCTGGGCGCAAACATTTCTTAAGCATCTGGCGAAAAAGGCCGCCATAGGCGGACTTTTTCGACAAACTGAACCGTGATTCCCGCCGGGAATCACGGCTATTTCAATCAGTAATTTTCCGCGTTGATCTCAAAATAGCTCTGCGGATGATTGCAGGTCGGGCAGACATCGGGCGCCTTGGTCCCCACGACGATATGGCCGCAGTTGCGACATTCCCAAATCTTTACCTCGCTCTTTTCAAACACCTGCATGCTTTCCACGTTGGCCAGGAGCTTGCGGTAGCGCTCCTCGTGGTGCTTTTCGATGGCGGCGACAAGGCGGAATTTTGCCGCCAGCTCCGAAAAGCCCTCGGCCTCGGCGGTCTTGGCAAAGCCGTCATACATGTCGGTCCATTCGTAATTTTCGCCCTCTGCGGCATGGAGCAGGTTTTGGGCGGTGTCGCCGATGCCCTTGAGCTCCTTGAACCACATCTTGGCATGCTCTTTCTCGTTTTCCGCGGTTTTGAGGAAAAGGGCCGCGATCTGTTCGTAGCCTTCCTTTTTCGCAACGGAAGCAAAATACGTATACTTGTTGCGCGCCTGCGATTCTCCGGCGAAGGCCGCCTCCAGGTTCTTTTCCGTCTGCGTCCCGGCATAGGGATTGGCCGGCGGCGCGTCCTCGATTTTCTCAAAGGAGCTTGCCGGCTGCTTGCACACGGGGCATTTGAAATCGGGCGTCATGGGGCCTTCGTGAATGTAACCGCAGACCTTGCACTTCCACTTTTCCATTTTTTTCTTCTCCTTTGTTTCGTCGTTATTGGGAATCCGCTGCAAAAGCTGCTTTGCCGCATCTTTCGGAAAATCCGGGGAGGGAGGGTTGTCGATGAGCTCGCTGAGCAGGCTATGGGCATTTCCGCTCTGCGCAAGCATGTACCCCGCTTCCCGCAGGATGTCCTCGGCCATCAGGCGATTGGACTTCGCGATGCCTTTCGCCAGGCGGAAAAGCCCCTCGCGCTGCGTATCCTGTGCGATTTGCAGCGCGGCTTTCTCTTGTCTGGCCTTGCTTTCGGCAAGGACATTCGCAAGGGCCACGACGTTTTCAGCCTTTTTCTGCTGCGGCGGGTAGGTGACCGGGACCATGCTGATGGCCTTGCTGGGGCATGCCTCGGCGCACACTCCGCATCCGATGCACTTGGTGACGTCGATCACGCTGTCTTCTGTATCGGCCGCACCGACGGGACAGACATACAGGCACAGGCAGTCTTTTGTGCAAAGCCTGAGATTTCTAACTGCAATCCTCTTCACGCCTTATGCCCTCCCTTCCATTTTCTCGAATTTCCAGTCCGGCACCTTGCATACCGGGCAAAGCTTCGGGGCGCTTTCCCCCACGTAGATGAAGCCGCAGACGGTGCAGACCCAGACCTCGTTTCCCTTAAGGAATGCCTCGCCCTCCTTCTCATAGCGGCTGAGCAGCGACTGGACGATACGGGTGACCTTCTCGCCCCATACGCAGATGCGCTGGGTCCCCCGGTCAGCCGCTTCAACGGCCGCGGCTTTGACATTGGGGTAATGCTCCTCCAGATCCGTTTTGACAAGTTCGGCAACCAGCTTCTCATCCGCGCCGCTCACGGCCGGCGCAGCGGCGGTGTAGAAATCGGCTATCTCCATGAAAAGGGCCTGTTCCTTTGCCTTGTACTGTTTTTCA
The DNA here is from genome assembly GCA_944333375.1 of uncultured Eubacteriales bacterium. Next base: position 3,907 of record CALVKX010000135.1, on the reverse strand, counting down.
CAGCCTCGGGCAAGGTTGGAAAACAGCGCCGCAAGAGCTCCCGGGGACAACTTATGCATGTCCGGATCAATTTCGATGGGCTTGCGTGGAGCCGATGTGCCCTGTGGAGCATCCTTGGGCACAAACGCGCTTTTCGCGGCGCCGCACAGCGGACAGACCCAGCTGTCGGGCAGGAGGGCAAAGGGAACACCTTCCGCCTTTTCGTCATATACATAGCCGCAGATGGGACACACGTATTTCATGCCGCGTCCCTCCTCATGCCCTCCAGAGGCCGTGCAGATTGCAGTAGGCATAGACGGCCTCTACCTCGTCGCCCTCGCAGATGGAAAAGCAGACCTTCGGCGCGTCGCCCGGACTCAGGGCCTTGCGCTGATTCCCCTGTCTGGTTTGCAGAGATACCCACTCGATATGGTGCTCAGGCAGCATCGGATGCTCCACGGCGCCAACCGTGACCTTCACGGTATTTCCCTCCACGCTGTAGACGGGAACATGCTTTTCAACCGCTGCGTCCGTCGTTCCGGGGATGATCTCCTTCATCTTTTCTCCGCAGCACACCACGGGCACGCCGCTGCTTTTGACCATGGCGATTATGTTTCCGCAATGCTCGCAGATGTAGAACCTTTGCTCCATCATTCCATCCTCCTTCATGTTTGCTGTCCAGTCGGATCCATCGGTCACGCATCAGAGCTGCGTTTTGTTCCCACGCGCAAATCGGACGCGGCCAGCCCGCCTCCTGCGACGCTCCTTGTGATGCTGACTTGAGTATACCATATTTTTGGATGGCTGAAACACAAAAGCCTGCAAAAAACCGCCAGACGGTCTGTCCAGCGGCCGAAAGCAGAAGATGGGTTATTCCGTGTGCCACACTCGCTTCGCAGGGGCTAATGACGCCACCGCTCATAAAAACGCAGCGCTTGCGGCGTCAGGCCGGGGAGGCATGCGACATCTCTGATCCTGTATCCCGTCATAACTTTTTATGACCTGTTCAGGCGGCCTTTTTTGCCTTTCTCCTGAGGCGCAGGCTGTCTAGCGCGCAGGCCAGGGATGCGCTGAGGGTATCAATGAGAACATCCATGAGGCTGGCTGTGCGAAGCGGGATGAAATACTGATGCAATTCATCGGTGGCAGCGTAGGCGGCGCTGAGCACGACCGCCCACAGACAGGCCCGGCGCGCGCCGCTGCATCGAAGCGCGTGCTGGAACAGAAGCCCCAGCACCGCATATTCTGCCATGTGAGCCGCCTTCCGCAGCGCCAGTTCAATGGCGGCGAGCGGCAGTTGCTCTGTCATGCCGTGACCGAGCACGGCCGAAAGAAATCGGACCAGCAGCCGCACCAACATGCTGCTCTGCGCTCCCGAAACCTCTCCCGGCATGGAGGACATCCAGAAAATCACAGCCATCCAGGCAGCGCACATCCCCCATGCCGTCCTTTTTTTCATAGCCTGCACTTTCCTCCGCTACGGTTTTGTTTCGATGGAACCAGCCCGCTTTATAAAGGCGCCTCAAAAGCGGCCCCGGGCTGGATGCTTAACCCCCCATTGTTTCGCGTCTTGTCGGAACGCCTGTCTCAGGGCAGGCGGGGCTCGATTTCCCGATGGGTGAAGGCGGTCTTCGCCTCCTCAAGCTCCCGCAGCGTTTGCCCGTTTCCATAGAGGCGGTATTTGTAGGTGCACAGGCCCTCCATTCCCATGGGACCGCGGGCATGCAGCTTGCCGGTGGCAATGCCGACCTCCGCCCCAAAGCCGTAGCGGAAGCCGTCGGAAAAGCGCGTGGAGCAGTTGAGGAACACGTCGGCACTGTCCACGCGGGTCATAAAGAATTCCGCATGTTCCCTCTGCGACGTCACGATGCAATCCGTATGATGCGAGCCATACCGATTGATATGCGCGACCGCCTGCTCAAGGCTGTCCACGATCCGAATGGATAACACGGCGTCGAGATACTCCGTCGACCAATCCTCTTGCGTGGCGGGGCTACAACGGATGATAGCGCCCGTGCGCTCGTCGCCGCGCAGGGCGATTCCCTTTTCCTCAAGCGCTTTGGCCGCCCGGGGCAGGAAATCCGGCGCGATGCCGGCGTGCACGAGCAGCGTTTCAGCCGCATTGCAAACGGAGAGGTTTTGCGCCTTGCTGTCCAGCGTCACCCTGAGCGCGACCTCCAGGTCGCACGGATCGTCCACGTAGACATGGCAAAGGCCCTCGGCGTGCCCCAGAACGGGAATCTCGCTGTTTTGCATGATGTAGCGCACAAAAGCGTTGCTTCCGCGCGGAATCACCAGGTCGATCCACTCGTGCTGCCTGAGCATCTCCTGCACATCCTCGCGCGAATGAAGAAGGGCGCACCAGCCCTCCGGCAGGCCGCAGGCGTCCGACGCCCGCGTGATGAGCCCCGCCAGCATCTCATTGGTGCGCGCGGCCTCACGGCCGCCCTTGAGCAGCACTGCGTTCCCGCTCTTGAGGCAAAGGGACGCGATCTGGACCAGTGCATCCGGCCGGCTTTCAAAAATGACGCCCACCACCCCGATGGGGCAGCTCACGCGGTAGAGGTTCAGCCCCGGCACGAGCTCCCGCGCATACTGGACGTGTCCCAGCGGATCGGGCAGGGCGGCCAGCGAACGAAGCCCGGCCGCCATGGCGTCGCATTTGGCGCGCGTCAGCTTCAGGCGATTCAGCAGCGGAGCGCTCAGCCCCTCTGCCGTGGCCTGCGCCACATCTTCCGCGTTCACCGCCAGCAGCTCGTCGATGCCGTTTTCAATATTCCGGGCCATCGCCTCCAGCGCCCGGTTCCGCGTTTCCAGACTGGCGGCCGCAAGCGCAAAGGATGCCTCCCGCGCCTTTTGCGCCATGCTCTCAATATCGCCTGCCATCGGACATTCCCCCTTTTTGCTGTATGAAAGCATTATATGACACCCTTTTGCGCTTGGCAAGAGCTTGCGCTTTGATACGAAGCCGTGGTATAATAACTCGCTGTGGAAAAGGTCATGAAAGGAGGTTTCCCCCATGCCGCACCAGCGGGGCGTCAAACCCGTAGCGCAGAACAAAAAGGCGTATCACGACTATTTCGTGGAGGAAACCTACGAATGTGGCCTTTGCCTCAAGGGGACCGAGGTCAAAAGCATGCGTCAGGGGCGGGTCAACCTCAAGGAAAGTTTCGCCCTGGTGCGAGGCAATGAGGTTTTTGCCGAGGGCATGCACATCAGCCCCTACGAGCAGGGCAGCTTTTTCAACAGCGACCCGCTGCGTCCGAAAAAGCTGCTGCTGCACAAAAGCGAGATCCGCAAGCTCAGCGGCCTGGTGAGCCGGCAGGGATATACGCTGGTTCCCCTCAAGGTTTACCTGAAGGATGGGCGCATGAAGCTGGAGCTGGGCCTCTGCCGCGGCAAGCATCTGCATGACAAGCGCGACGCCGCCGCGGCCCGCGACGCCAAGCGCGAGATCGAAAGGGCGCTTCGCCAGCGTGATTAAATGTCGCATGTCAGTTCTCACATGGGGGTGTTTTGGTTTCGACGGGAGTGAATGAGTACACGGTAAGCGAGCCGCGGCCCCTGCACCGCGCAACAACGGGGAAAAACAATAACTGACAATAGCGAATACGCTTTCGCGGCGTAACGCCGCGCGCCGTCCCTGACCGCCCGCTGGTCAGGCAAACGGTGTCATTGAAGCGGGGAACGAGCGCGCCAAAGCTTTGAGGCGCCGCCCGTAATTATGAAGCTACCGTAGCCGCAAGCCCGCCATGGGGCGTGTGGCGAGGGGAATCCCAAAACCATGGATGCGCTCGGAGAAAACCGTGTAGGCATGCTTTCGGACGGGGGTTCGATTCCCCTCACCTCCACCACCAAAGGACACCGATATTGATACAATGTCGGTGTTCTTTCTTTTTGCGGTTTCAAGTGTTGAAGATGCAAATAT
>CALVKX010000134.1 GCA_944333375.1 uncultured Eubacteriales bacterium | reverse complement strand
CGCGCCGCTGGATATGCGCATGGACCCTTCCCAGGGCCCCACGGCCGCGGAATACCTGGCCGGGATCTCGCAGGAGGCGTTTCGCCGCATCCTCACCGAGTACGGCGAGGAAAAATGGGCCGCGCGCATCGCGCAAATCTTCGTGGAGCGGCGGGCGAAGGCGCCCATCCTCACCACGGGCGATCTGGTGGCCGTGGTGGACGCGGCCATTCCCAAAGCCGTGCGCCGCAGGGACGACGGCCATCCCGCGCGCCGTACGTTTCAGGCCGTGCGCATCGCGCTCAACGACGAGCTGGACCCGCTCAGGCAGGCCCTGCGCGACCTGGTGGACCTGCTGGCGCCCGGCGGGCGGCTGCTGGTCATCACCTTTCACTCGCTGGAGGACCGGATCGTGAAAAACACCTTCCGCGAGCTGCAAAACCCCTGCACCTGCCCGCCCAGGGCCCCCGTGTGCACCTGCGGCAAAAAGCCGCTGGGCCGCGTGCTGGCGGGCGGCGCGGTCAAGCCCTCGGCCGGGGAAACAGCGGCCAATCCCCGCGCGCGCAGCGCCAAGCTGCGCGTGTTTGAAAAGAGGTAAGCCATGCCCACCCTGTATGTAGTGGCCACGCCCATCGGAAACCTGGGCGACATGACGCCCCGCGCCATCGAGACGCTGAGGAACGTGGCGCTGATTGCGGCGGAGGACACGCGCGTGACCCAGAAGCTGCTCAGCGCCTTTGACATTCACACCCCACTCACAAGCTGCCACGAGCACAACGAGCGCGGCAAGGCCGCGCAGATTGTCCGGCGCATGCTCGAGGAGGGCATCGACGTGGCCGTGACCACCGACGCGGGCACGCCCTGCATCTCCGATCCCGGCAGCGCGCTGGTGCGCGCGGCGGTGGAAAGCGGCATCGAGGCAGTAGCCGTGCCGGGCCCGACGGCGATGGCCGCGGCCCTGAGCGTGAGCGGCATGGAGGTGAGCGAGTTCACCTTCTTCGGCTTTCTGCCCCGGCAGAGGGGGGAGCTTTGCGAAAAGCTCATCGACATGGCGCGCAGGTCGCGCATTGCGGTGGTGCATGAATCGCCTCACCGCGTGCGGGACCTCCTTTCCGCCGTGGCCGGGACGCTGCCCCATACCCGCGTGAGCGTGAGCTGCGACCTCACCAAAAAGTATGAGAAGACTCTCCGGGGGCCGGTGGGAGAGGTGCTCGCCGCCATCGAGCAAAACCCGAAGGCCGAAAAGGGCGAGTATTGTCTGGCGCTGGCGTGGGCGGAGGAGGACATCCCCGCGCCCGAGGCGCCCAGAAGCACCCTTTCGCTGGAGGCGCGGATCTTCGACGGGCTGGCGCGGGGGCTGAGCCTGCGGGAGAGCATGGAGGAAGTGACCGCGCAGGGCGAGCGCAAAAACGCCGTATACGCCGCGGGCCTGCGCCTCAAGGAGATGTTAAGAGATGACTGAGCCGCAGCATCCACAGAGACAGGGAAGGGCGGACGGCGTCAGGACGGTTTGGGTCACGGGCGCTTCCAGCGGGCTGGGCCTGGCCACGGCGGAGGCGTTCGCCGGGCGGGGCTGGCTGGTTGTCGCCGGGGCGAGGTCCTTTGCGGACGCGCCGGAAAGAGATGAAACACAGGCCTTCGTCCGGCTCGGGCTGGACGTGACGGATGAGGCGAGCTGCGAGGCGTTTGCCCGGCGGGCGCTGGAGATCAGCCCCCGCGTGGACGCGCTGGTATGCGGCGCGGCGGTGCTGGTGCTGGGATCGTGCGAGCGCACGTCGCCGGAGGAGTACGCCCGCGTGCTGGACACCAACTTCACCGGCGCGGCGCGCATGGTGCGGCTGGCCTTGCCGCATATGAGGGCGCAGGGCGGCGGGCGCATTGTGCTGTTTTCCTCCATCAACGGGCTTTTGGGCATCCCGTTTCAGAGCGCGTACACGGCCGGCAAGCACGCGCTGGAGGGATACGCGGAATGTCTGGCCATGGAAACCGCCCCCTGGGGCGTGGAGGTATGCCTGGTGGAACCGGGGGATCACCGCGGCGGAAGCCAGCACACGCGGCTGAACGCCCGGGAGGAAACCGCGGACTCGCCCTATCACGGCGCCTACGAGGCGGCCGTGTCGGCCATCCGCCGCGACGAGGCGGGCGGGCTTTCGCCGCAGCGCCTGGGACAAAGGGTGGTCCGAAACGTTGAGCGGCGGCATATGCGCTTTCGGCTGCGGGTGGCCAAGCCGGACCAGCATCTGGCGGTATGGATGCATACCTTCCTGCCCCCGCGGCTTTTCGGCCGCGTGCTGCGCGCCTATTATACCGGGGGAACGAAGGGCTGACGCGGCGCAAGGCGTTGCGTGGGCGCATGCGGTTATGGTACAATAGCCGCATGCGCGGCCCCGCCGCGTCACGCTTTTACGCAAGGAGGATCGCCCATGCGTCTGATCTCGTGGAACGTCAACGGCCTCAGGGCCTGTCTGACCAAGGGCTTCGCGGACTATTTCGCCCGGAGCGGCGCGGACGCGTTTTGCCTGCAGGAAACCAAGATGCAGCCCGGACAGGCGGACTTTTCGCCCGAGGGCTACGCGCAGTTCTGGAACAGCGCCGAAAAGAAGGGCTATTCCGGCACCGCCGTCTTTACCCGCAGGGAGCCGCTGTCCGTGCGGCTGGGCATCGGCGTGCAGGAGCATGACCATGAGGGCCGCGTCATCGCGCTGGAATACGAGCGCTTCTTCCTGGTGACGGTCTACACGCCCAACAGCCAGCGGGGCCTGACGCGGCTTGATTACCGCATGACCTGGGAGGACGCTTTCGCGGACTACCTGTGCGCGCTGGACAGGCAAAAGCCCGTGGTGGTATGCGGCGACATGAATGTGGCCCATGAGGAAATCGACCTGAAAAACCCGAAAACCAACACCCAGAACGCGGGCTTTACCCCGCAGGAGCGCGAGAAGATGACGGCGCTGCTGAACCGCGGCTTTGTAGACACCTTCCGCCTGCTGCACCCCGACGAGCGAGACCGCTACAGCTGGTGGAGCTACATGCAGCGAAGCCGCGAAAGGAACATCGGGTGGCGCATCGACTATTTCCTGGTGAGCGAGCGCATTGCGCCCAATGTGGCGCTGGCGGATATCGACGATAAGGTGATGGGAAGCGACCATTGCCCCGTGATCCTGGAACTGAAAGGGATGGAATGAGCATGAAGATTCTCTTTGCCTCGGACCTGCACGGCAGCGCCTCGGCGGCGCAGCGGGTGCTTGAGCGCCTGGAGGCCGAGCGGGCGGACCGCTTTTTCCTGCTGGGCGACCTTTTGTATCACGGCCCCCGCAACGACCTGCCGGACCGCTATGAGCCCAAGGAGGTCATCCGGCTTTTAAACGAAAGCCCCATCGCCCCCCTGTGCGTGCGCGGCAACTGCGACGCGGAGGTGGACCAGATGGTGCTGGCGTTTCCCATCATGGCCGACTATGCGCTCCTGCCGCTGGAGGGCGGGCGGTGCGCGTTTGTGACGCACGGCCACCTGTTCAACACCGACTGCCCGCCCCCGCACCGGCCGGGCGACGTGCTCATCCACGGGCACACGCATGTGCACTGCGTCGTCGGGCAGGGGGATTACACCTATATCAACCCCGGCTCCGCCGCGCTGCCCAAGGAGGGACAGCCCAGGAGCTACATGATCTATGAGGACGGCCTGTTCTCCATCCGCGCGCTGGAGACGGGGACGGAGCTGCTTTCCTGGAGGCTGGGACAATGACGAGGACGCTTGAGGAAAGCCGGGCCTTCTTCGCCGCCGATCGCTTTGCCATGGAGACCTGCGGCATCACCATCGACGAGGTCTCGGAGGACGGGGCCATGTGCTCCATGCCCCTTACGCCCCTGCACCTTAACGCAGGCGGCGTGGCGCAGGGCGGCGCGGTCTACACCCTGTGCGACACCACCTTCGCCGTGGCGGCCAACGCCTGCGGCACCCTTACCGTCAGCCAGTGCGCGGACATGCACTACCTGCGCCCCGGCACGGGCGAAAGGCTCTTTGCCCAGGCAATTTGCGTCAGCGCCGGGCGCTCCACCTGCCTCTACCGGGTGGAGGTCACCGACGGCGCGGGCGCGCTGGTGGCGGTGTGTATGGTCACGGGCTTTCGTAAGGCGCCTGTGAATAAGGCGTGAACATACGAAAAAAGCCTTGCGGCCCAAGGTGTCATCGGGTATAATACAAAAAGCGCTTTATTTTATAGGATTGGAGAGAAGTCCCATGCGCAAGCGTGTCATTCTGGTCTTGATGCTGATTCTCGCCCTTGTGGCGGCGAGCAGCTGCTCCCTCATCGTCAAGGACGAGGAGGTGGACAAGCAGACCACCATCATCGAGGTAGCCGGTCAGACCTTTACCAAGGGCGAGGTCAACGAGCAGGTCGAGGCCGTCATGGACTACGAGGAATACCTGTATTATATGTACGGCATCACCTACGACCGCTCCGACGCGAGCAACATCTCGGCGGCGCAGGACAGCGCCATCGAGGCCATGGTGCAGCAGGCCGTGCTGGAGCAGAAGGCGGCCGAACTCGGGCTGGACGTGCTCACTGACGAGGAACAGGCCGAGGTGGAGGAGACGGCCGACAGCACGTATACCATGTATGTCGATAGCGTCAAAAGCGCCTATTTTGCCGATACGGAGCTCACGGGCGAGGAGCTCGACGCTGCGATCCGTGCCGAGATGGACAATCTGGGCTACCCCACCCGCGAGAAGCTTGTCCAGAGCGAGAAGGACGCCACGGTGCTTGAGAAGGTGCGCGCCGAGGCGGTCAAGGACGTCACCGTGAGCGAGGAGGAGCTTGAGACGGCTTATACCACCCACGTGGAGGAGGCCATGACCACCTACGGCAACTCGCCCTCCAGCTACGGCACCGATGTGCAAAACGGCGCCACCATCTACTATGTGCCCGCCGGCTACCGCTACGTCAAGCACATCCTGATTGAGTTCACCGACGAGGACAGCCAGGCCATCAGCGATCTGGAAAGCCAGATCAGCGAAAAGCAGACCGAGCTCAGCACCGCCGAAACCTCGTTGGCGGACCTGGGCGAGGACGCCTCCGCCGATGACGAAGCGACCGCGCAGAACCGCGCCACCCTGACCGAAACCGTGGCGGCACGCACCGCCGAGATCGCGGAGATGGAAACCCAGTTGGGCGAAGCGAAGGAAGCGGCCTATGCCGCCATCCAGCCCACGGTGGACGAGGTGCTCTCCAAGCTCGATGAGGGCGAGGACTTCGACGCCCTGATCGCCGAGTATGGCCAGGATCCCGGCATGGAGTCCTCTCCCGCCAAGGAAGACGGCTATCCCGTGAGCGCCGACAGCACCAACTGGGTCACCGAGTTCCGCGACGCGGCCATGGCGCTTGAGAACGTGGGCGACGTGAGCGAGCCGGTGCGCAGCGAGTACGGCATCCACATCATCAAGTATGTGAGCGACGCGGCCGAGGGCGAGGTTGGCCTGGACGCGGTGCGCGAGGCGCTGGAAAGCGAAGTCCTGGCCCAGAAGCAGGACGAGGCGTATAACGCCGCCGTCGAAGCCTGGGTGGAGGAAGCGGACGCCAAGATTTACAAGGACCGCATGAACTGAAAACAATGAAAAAGCGGCCCCGGGGCAAACGCCCCGGGGCCGCTTTGCTTACAGCTCCGTTTCCTCCCACAGCGCCTCGCCGGTTCC
>CALVKX010000133.1 GCA_944333375.1 uncultured Eubacteriales bacterium | reverse complement strand
GAAGCCCAGCTCGTCGGCGCGGGCGTGGATGTCCTCGGCCACGGCCTTGAGGGTTTCGAAGTTGGTGATGTCGTCGATGGAATAGCCGGCCTTCTCCAGCAGGGCCTTGTTGGTGATGATGCCGAACGCCTCGTAGCAGTAGCCGACGGCCAGCGCGTCGCCGTTCTCACCAAAGAGGTTGAACTCCTCGGTGCTCAGCTCCTTGTAGAAGTCGGTGTCCTGCAGGGGCAGGAGGTAGTCGGCCCAGGTGTCAAGTCCGGCCTGGTTGCCGCACTGGAACAGCGTGGGGGACGCGTCGCCCTTGTCCATCTCGGCCGTCAGGGTCTCGGAATAGGTGCCGGAGGCGGCGGTCACAACCGTCACGGGCACGCCGGTCTGCTCGGTGTAGACCTTGGCCAGCTCCTGCCAGGCCGCGTCGGCTTCGGGCTTGAAGTTGAGGTAGTAGACCTTGCCGGTCGCCTCGGCGGAGGCCGCGCCCGCAACCAGAGTCAGGCACAGCGCGAAGGTCAGGACCAGAGCCAACAGTTTCTTCATGAATGGAACACCCCTTTTCAATAACTATGCGGCACGGGCCGCTTTTGAACCTGTGTATGAGGAAAAACGCGCAATCGTTTGCGCATATTTTCAACCCAACACTTTAGCCGTATCATACCATCTCTTGTAGAGTTTGTCAAGCGACATCCGTTTTTTTTATGAAAATCATACGATAAGGCGCCCGGGGCTGCATGAACACACCGAAAATGGACAATGCTGTGAGGGACGGGGATCATCCCCGCAGATAAAGGAGAGAGGGCTCATGAAAAAACTGCTGGCCGTTCTGGCCATCGCCCTGCTGGTCGTGGGAACGGTGACGATCTTCAGTATGGCGGAAAAAGAACCGGCACAGACGCCCCCGGCCCAGGCCGGCACGGAGCCGCCCGCGGCGCAGGGAGGCGCGGGGTCGGTGTATTACCTCAACTTTAAGCCCGAGCAGGCGCAGCAGTGGCAGGCGGTGGCCAAAACCTACACCGCGCTCACCGGCGTGCCCGTGACGGTGGTGACGGCGGCCTCGGGCACCTATGAGGACACCCTGCGCTCGGAGATGGAAAAGGCGGATGCGCCGACGCTTTTTCAGGTCAACGGCCCCGTGGGGCTTCGGACGTGGAAGGACTACTGCCTGGACCTGCGGGACACGGCGCTGTATCAGAATCTCAAAAGCGACGACTTCGCCCTCATCGAGGACGGACAGGTGCTGGGCGTCGCCTACGTGATCGAGACCTACGGGCTGATCTACAACCGCGCGCTGCTGGACCGCTACATCGCCCTGGACGGCGCGGTGATCGACAGCCCGGAGCAGATCAACGGCTTTGAAACCCTCAAGGCCGTGGCCGAGGACATCCAGGCCCGGCGGGAGGAGCTGGGCGTCCTGGGCGCGTTTACCTCCGCCGGCATGGACGCCAGCTCCGACTGGCGCTTCAAGACCCATCTGGCCAACCTGCCCGTGTACTATGAGTACCGCGACGACGGCATCGCCTCCACCGAGGCCATCAAGGGCACCTATCTGGACAACTTCAGGCAGATCTGGGACCTTTACATCCACAACGCCACCTGTGAGCCGGCAGTCATCGGGGCCAAGACCGGCGAGGACGCGGCCAGCGAGTTTGCGCTGGGGGAGGCCGTGTTCTATCAGAATGGCACCTGGGCGTATGAGGACTGCGTCTCCGAGGGCCTGACGGACGAGGACCTGGGCATGCTGCCCATCTATATCGGCGCGCCGGGCGAGGAAAACCAGGGCCTGTGCACTGGCTCGGAAAACTACTGGTGCATCAACAGGCGGGCAAAGCCGGAGAACATCGAGGCCACCAAGGCGTTTGTGGAATGGCTCATCACCAGCGACGAGGGGCGCGAGGCGCTGGCCGTGCAGATGGGCTTTGCGACCCCCTTTGCCACCTTTGACGAGGGATATGCCGCCAGCAATGCGCTGCTGGACGCTGCCCGCGAGGATCTCGCGCAGGGTCGCACGCCGGTGAGCTGGACCTTCCCCACCATGCCGTCGGAAACGTGGAAAAACGGCGTGGGGGCGGCGCTGCTGGAATACGCGCAGGGCACGCGGGAGTGGTCCGCCGTGGAGACGGCGTTTGTGGACGGCTGGGCCCGCGAGTATGAGGCGGCAAAAAAATAAAGGCGCCGCTTTGACACACCGGGGCGCCGGATGAATTGGGAAGGGGACATGCCGATGGAGAGGGATATCAGACGGTACTGGCCGGTTTTTCTGCTGCCGACGATGCTGGCCTTCGCCATCGGGTTTTTGATCCCCTTCGTCATGGGGCTGTATCTGTCGTTTTGCGACTTTACCACGCTGTCCAACGCCACCTTCGTGGGGTTTGGCAACTATGTGCGCGCCTTTGAGGACTCCGGGGGCTTTACGCATGCGCTGTGGTTCACGGCGCTGTTCGCGGGGCTGTCCACGGTGCTCATCAACCTCTTTGGCTTGATGGTGGCGCTCCTGCTGGTGCGCGGCTTTAAGGGGACGAACGTGTTTCGGACGGTGTTTTTCATGCCCAACCTGATCGGCGGCATCGTTTTGGGCTGGCTGTGGCAGGTGATTCTCAACTACGGCGTGCTGGCGCCCTACGGCGTGACGCTGGTCACCAGCGAGTGGTACGGCTTCTGGGGTCTGATGACGGTCATGCTGTGGCAGCAGGCGGGATACATGATGATTATCTACATCTCCGGCCTTCAGTCCATCCCCGGCGACGTGACCGAGGCGGCCGCCATCGACGGCGCCTCGGCCTGGCAGACGCTGCGCTTTGTCAAGCTGCCCATGCTGGCCCCCTCCATCACCATCTGCACGTTTCTGACGCTGACCAACGGCTTCAAGCTCTTTGACCAGAACCTCGCGCTCACGGGCGGCATGCCCTCCAACCGATCGCAGCTTCTCGCGCTGAACATCTACGACACCTTCTATGGCCGGGCCGGCTGGGAGGGCGCGGGGCAGGCCAAGGCGGTGGTGTTCTGCCTGATCGTGGTGGGCATCGCGCTCCTGCAGCTTCGCGTCACGCGCGCAAGGGAGGTGCAGCAGTAACATGCGTGAGGGAACAACCGGGCGGCGCGCGACGGATGCGGCGCTGACCGCCGTGTTTTCGCTGATTTCGCTGGCCTACGTGTTTCCGCTGGCCATGGTGCTCATCAACAGCTTCAAGCGAAAGGCCTATATCAGCCGGGCGCCCTTTGCCATTCCGAAGGGAAACCTGTTCGCGGGCCTTGCCAACTACGAAAACGGCGTCCGCCTGACGGATTTCTGGGCCTCCATGCTCTGGAGCTTCGTCATCACCGTCCTGTCGGTCGGGCTGATCTTGCTGTGCACCTCCATGTGCGCCTGGTTCATCAGCCGCGTCAGCGGCCGTGTGACCCGCACGGTCTATCTGCTGTGCGTCTTCAGCATGGTGGTGCCCTTTCAGATGGTCATGTTCACCCTCTCCAAGGTGGCGAACGTGCTGGGGCTCAACACCCCCTGGACCATCCCGGTGATCTACCTGGGTTTTGGCGCGGGGCTGGCGGTGTTCCTCTTCACCGGCTACATGCGCGCCTGCCCCGTCGCCATCGAGGAGAGCGCCACCATCGACGGCTGCTCGCCCCTGCGGCTGTTTTTCAGCATTGTTTTGCCCGTTTTGCAGCCCGTCTGCGTCTCCACGGGCATCCTGCAGGCCATGTGGATCTGGAACGACTACCTGCTGCCGTATCTGGTGCTTGATCTCAAGCGGTTCAAAACCGTCCCCATCGCCGTGCAGTACCTGCGCGGCGGCTACGGCAGCGTGGATATGGGGGCCATGATGGCCATGCTGGTTCTGGCCATCACGCCTATCGTGGTGATCTATCTCTTCTCCCAAAGATACATCGTCAGCGGCGTGATGGCCGGAGCCGTCAAGGGCTAGCGCTCAGACCAGCCCCATCGCCATCTCCACCAGCAGGGCCACGACCACCACCAGCGCGGAGATGATAAAGCCGTGCAGCATGGGGCGCAGGCCCGCTTTTTGCATCTCCCTAAAATCGGTGTTCAGCCCGATGGCGGCCAGCGCGGCCACCATGAGGAACTTGCTCAGGTCCTTGAGGAAGGCGGAGGCGGCGGAGGGGATGAGGCCCACGCTGTTGAAAAGCGCCAGCGCCAGAAAGCCCAGGATGAACCATGGGAAGAGCGTAAGCACGTTAACCCGCTCGCCCTCCACGGCCACGTTCAGGCGGCACTTTTCGCGGACGTTGACGAAGGAGAAAATCAGCACCGTGGGGATGATGGACAGCGTGCGCGTGAGCTTGACCATGGTGGCGAAATCGCCCGCCGCCTCGCTGAAGGCGTAGCCCGCGGCTACCACGCTGGAGGTGTCGTTGACCGCCGTGCCCGCCCACAGGCCGTAGGCCATATCGCTCATGCCCAGCCAGTGCCCCAGGAAGGGGAACATCAGAATCATGGCCATATCAAACAGGAAGGTCGCGGACATGGCGTAGGCGATGTCGCGGTCCTGAGCGTCGATCACCGGGGCGATGGCCGCGATGGCCGAGCCGCCGCAGATGCCCGTGCCCGCGGAGATGAGGTTGCTCAGCTTCCAGTTGAGCCCCAGGCTCCGTCCCACCAGATACCCGCCGCCGAAGCAGGTCAGCAGCGTAAAGCACATCACCATCAGCGACAGGCGTCCGACCGTCAGGATGTCCCCCATGCTGAGCGACGCGCCCAGCAGAATGATGGCCAGCTTGAGCACCCGCTTGGAGGTGAACTTGAGTCCCCCGGCCACCAGCTCGGGCGGCTTGCGCAGCGCGTTGATGCCCATGCCGATGAACAGCGCGATCACCGACGCGCCGATGAGGTGGATGGGCAAAAGCCCCTCGAGAAATTTCGCCGCCGCGGCCACCACGGCGGCGAGCAGCAGGCCCGGGACGACGTTGAGATACCTTTCGATCTTTTGCATACCCTGATCCCTCCGTTTCTTTGCCGGTCCATTGTAAGGGCAAATCATCATAAAGTAAAATTCTGATTTTGCATATATCATAAATTTATGTTATGATACCCGCGGAGGGGATGCGGGATGCTGGACAGCAAGGTCCTGACGTTTCTGGAGGTGGCGGCGCAGGGCAGCTATACGCGAGCGGCGGAAAACCTGCACCTGACCCAGCCTGCGGTGACGCAGCAGATTCACCGGCTGGAGGAGCACTACGGACATCAGCTGGTGGACACCTGCGGCCGCGCGGTGCGGCTGACGGAGGCGGGGGAGAAGCTGGAGCGGCACGCGCGCATGCAGCTTGTCAACGAGCGGCGGTTCATGGAGCGCCTGGCGGCGGAGGAGCCGCCGCTGAGCCTTGGGGCGACGCTGTCCATTGCGGACTATTACCTGCCCCGGCCGCTTGGACGGGCGCTGGCCGGGGGAGCGGGGCTGCGCGTGTGCGTGGGCAACACGCAGTCGCTGACGGAACGGATGCTGTCGGGCGATCTGGACTGCGCGCTAGTGGAAGGGATGTTTGACCGCGCGCTGTTTGAGGCGCGCATCTGGCGAACGGCCGCCTATGTCCCGGTGGCGCGCGCCGGGCACCCGCTGGCGGGAAGAAGGTGCGCGCTGAGCGAGCTGTGCGGCTTTCCGCTGCTGGTACGGGAGCAGGGTTCCGGCACGCGCGCGGTGCTGGAAAGCGCGCTGTTTGCGCGGGGGATGGATCTGTCCGCCTTTGCGCGCAC
>CALVKX010000132.1 GCA_944333375.1 uncultured Eubacteriales bacterium | reverse complement strand
AACGAGCGGTGGGCGCGGCCAGCGCCCGCCGCGACGATTGAGGTTGCGGGTCTGCGGCCCTCCGAGCCTCCCCAAAGAGTTTTTTGACAGTCTGGGGCGGCGAAAGCCGCCTTTTTGCATACAAAAATCCCGCTCCCGGAGGGGGAGCGGGACAGGCTTGTCACCTTACGCGCTCGTCGCCCCAGAAAAACAGCGCGACGGTACCCGGGCCGGTATGGCTGCCGATGGTGGTGCCGATGCTGTTGATCTCCACCTTGCCGCTAAGCCTGGGGAAGCGCTCCTCCACCAGACGCGCCACGGCCTGCGCGTCCTCCATGCAGGCAGAGTTGGAAATGTAGCACTTGCCGCTGTAGTCCGTGCCGTCCTGCGCGTGCTCCACCATGCGGGCGGCGATCTCACGGATGACCTTGTTCTTGCCGCGGATCTTGAAGCGGGGGATCAGGCGGCCCAGGTCGTCCATGTTGAGCAGGGGGCAGATGTGCAGCATGGTGCCGAACCAGCCGCTGGCCTTGGAGATGCGCCCGCCGCGGACGTAGAAGGTCAGGTCGGTGGAGAAGAACCAGTGGTGCAGCCTGAGGCGGTTGTTTTCCGTCCAGTCGCGCAGCTCCTCCAGCTCCATCCCGCCGTCGCGCAGGTCGGCCAGCTTGTCCATCAGAAGGCCGTAGCCCGAGGACGCGCCCAGGGAGTCCACCACGTAGATGCGGCGCTGCGGGTACTTCGCCGCCAGCTCGTCGCGCGCCAGGCAGGCGGAGTTGTAGGTGCCGGAGATGCCGCTGGAGAGGGTCACGTGCAGGATGTCCAGCCCCTGCTCCAGAAACGGGGTGAAGTAGGCCACATACTCGTCCACGTTGACCTGCGAGGTCCGCGTCTGGGCGCCGTCGGCCATCGCCTGATAGAAGGCGTCAAAGGACATGGTTTTGCCCAGGTCGTCGCTGTAGGATTTTCCGTTGAGCATGTAGTGGAAGCAGATATAGTGGATGTCGCGCTCGCGAAAGTGCTGTTCGCTCAGATCGGCGGTGGAGCAGCAGCTGAGGATGTAGTTTGCCATGGCAGGTCACTCTCTTTCTCTATTTTGCGGCTGATTTCAGGGGGTATTTCCCTGTGGGGCGCCAGGCGCCTTCTTCTAAAGTTCGTTTCGATGGGACAAAATTCCTGCCTGCGCAGGATCATTCGCATATTCCACCCGCGTCAGCTCCAGGCCGCGGGCGGGAGCGGTCACGCCCAGCGCCAGGCGGTCGCCGGTTTGCAGCGCACGGGAGAAGGCACCGGGGTCCAGGCGGCCCATGCCGATGTCCACAAGCGTTCCGGCGATGATGCGGACCATGTTGTAGAGAAAGGCGTTTCCGCAGACCGTCAGGGTGATGAGCGCGCCCTCGCGTCGCAGACGCGCCTCGGTGATGGTGCGCACGGTCGTTTTGGCCGTGCCGCCGGCGGCCTGAAAGGCCGCGAAGTCGTGGGTGCCCGGCAGCGCGTCGAGGGCTTCCCGCATGCGGGCAAGGTCCAGCGGCCGGGGCACGTGCGCCGTCACCTCCCCCAGGAGCGCGCTGGCGTGGGGCGCGTTGTGGATGCGGTAGGTGTAGCGCTTGCAGCGCGCGTCAAAGCGCGCATGAAAATCCGAAGGGACCGAAAAGCCCTCCAGCACCCGGATGTCCGGGGGCAGAAGCGCGTTGAGGGCGAAGGGGAACTTGTCCGGGGGGATGCGCGAGGCGGTGTCAAAGTGCGCCCGCTGGCCCAGGGCGTGCACGCCCGCGTCGGTACGGCTGGCGCCGGTCAGGCGCAGGCGCTCGCCGGTGAGATGGGAAAGCGCCTCCTCCAGCACCTGCTGAACGCTCAGGGCGTTGTCCTGCCACTGCCAGCCCGCGTAGGCGGTGCCCTTGTAGCTCACGGTCAGCAGCACCCGGTGCGTGCCCTCGGGCGGGGGCGTGCGGACGATGGGGGGCAGGGCGCTCATTTCAGCCACATCCCGGCCAGAATGGTCACAAGCAGCGTGCCCACCGTCACAAGCAGCGCCCACAGGTCGCTTCTGGTGTATCTGAGCACGCGAAGGCGCGTGCGGCCCTCCCCGCCGTGGTAGCAGCGCGCCTCCATGGCCATGGCCAGATCCCCCGCGCGGCGGAAGGCGCTGACAAACAGCGGCACCAGCAGCGGGACCATCGCCTTGGCACGCTTGAGCAGGTTGCCGCTTTCAAAGTCCGCGCCGCGCGCCATCTGCGCCTTCATGATCTTGTCGGCCTCCTCGATGAGGGTGGGGATGAAGCGAAGCGCGATGGTCATCATCATGGCCAGCTCATGGGCGGGAAAGTGGATCACCTTCAGGGGCCCGAGGAGCATCTCGATGCCGTCGCTGAGGGCCACGGGCGAGGTCGTCAGGGTCAGCAGCGACGTGCCCGCCACCAGAAACACCAGGCGCATGCTGAAGTGGACCGCGGTGAAGAAACCCTCCCGCGTGATGCGCAGGAAGCCCCACTCCACCCATACGGTGGTGCCGGCGGAGAAGAACAGGTTGAGCACGAAGGTCAGGATCAGAAGGAATCGCAGGGGCCTGACCGACCTGAGCAGCCGCCTGGCCGAAAGGCCGGACAGCCGGGAGGCGGCCAGCAGGTAGGCCAGGGGAATGACATACCACACGGGGCTGGTCACGCAGAAGATGATGGCGATATAGAAAATGGTCAGGATGATCTTGCCCCGGGGGTCGAGGCGGTGGATGACCGTGTCGCCGGGGATGTACTGACCGAGGGTGATGTCTCTCAGCATGCGCGCCCCTCCCTGCTTTTAAGCGCCACGATGGCGGCGCAGACCTCATCCAGCGTGTAGAGATCGGCGGGAAGGGGGAAGCCCTCGGCGATGAGCGCATGGGCCAGCTCCGCCGCCTGCGGCACGCCCAGGCCGATGGCGCGCAGCTCCTCCTGCCGTGAGAAAACCTCGCGCGGCGTGCCGGTCATCACCAGCTCGCCCCGGCTCATCACCACCAGCCGCGTGGCCAGCGTGGAGATGTCGTCCATGCTGTGGCTGACCATGATGACCGTCAGCCCGCCCGCGGCATGCAGCTCCCGAATCATCCTGAGGATGCTGTTTCGCCCCGCGGGGTCCAGCCCGGCGGTGGGCTCGTCCAGGATGAGCACGCGCGGATGCATGGCCAGCACGCCCGCGATGGCCACGCGGCGCATCTGTCCGCCGCTGAGCTCAAAGGGCGAGCGCTCGGCCACGGCGTCGTAGTCAAGACCCACCTGGCGCATGGCGCCGCGCACGCGCCGGTCGATCTCCTCCGCCTCCAGCCCCATGTTGCGGGGGCCGAAGGCGATGTCCTTGGCCACGGTTTCCTCAAAGAGCTGGTACTCGGGGTACTGGAACACCAGCCCGACCTTCTTTCGGACCTCCAGAAGGCTTACGCCCTTTTGCGTCAGGTCCAGCCCGTCCACCACCACCCGGCCCTCGGTGGGCTTGATGAGGCCGTTGAGGTGCTGCACCAGCGTGGTTTTGCCGCTGCCCGTGTGGCCCAGAAGCCCGATGAGCTCGCCATCGTCGATGGTCAGGCTCACGTCGTGCAGCGCCACGGCGGAAAAGGGGCTGCCGGGCATGTAGGTGTGGGTGAGATGCTCTACTTGGATGGGCATAGCGCTTTTTTCAGCTCCTTTACCATATCGGCGACCGTCAGCACCCCGGAGGGGAGGGAAAAGCCGTTTTCGTTGAGGCGCATGGCCAGCTCGGCCATGGGCGGCACGTCCAGCCCCAGCGCCTTGACCTCCTCCACGCGGGAAAAGACCTCCGCCGGCGTGCCGTCCAGGGCGATTTTGCCCTTGTCCAGCACCACCACGCGGTCGGCCGCGGCCGCCTCCTCCATAAAATGCGTGATCCAGATGACCGTCATGCCCTGCTCACGGTTGAGCCTGCGCACGGTGGCCAGCACGTCGGCGCGGCCCGCGGGGTCGAGCATGGCCGTGGCCTCGTCCAGGATCATCACCTCCGGCTGCATCGCCAAAACCCCGGCCACGGCCACCCGCTGCTTCTGGCCGCCGCTGAGCATGTGCGGGGCAAAGGAGGCGCGCTCGGTCATGCGCACGGCGGCCAGCGCCGCGTCGATGCGGGGGATCATGTCCTCGTGCGGCACGCCCAGGTTCTCCAGCCCGAAGGCCACGTCCTCGCGCACCACGTTGGCCACGATCTGATTGTCCGGGTTCTGAAACACCATGCCCGCGTGGCGCCGGATGCGCCAGACCTCCTCGTCCTGGGCGGTGTCCATGCCGCAGACCAGCACGCGGCCCTCCGTGGGCAGAAACAGGGCGTTCATCAGCTTGGCCAGCGTGCTCTTGCCGCTGCCGTTGTGCCCCAGCACCGCCACGAACGTCCCGCGCTCCACGCGCAGGCTCACCCGGTTTACGGCGTTGTCCCCGTCCTCGTCGTACTGATAGCAGACGTCCTCGGTCTGCATCGGAAATACGTAGCTCTCGTCTGACATGCTCCGGCTCCTTTATGCTTGATGGAAAAACGCTTCCGTGTCCAGCCCCTCCACAAGGGCCGGCGCGTGCTCCCCCGCCCACGCAAGGGCGCTGAGGCGGTCGCGCCTGAGCTGCTCCCTGAGCGCCTCCAGCGTGGGAAACGTCTGCTCGGGCCTGAGGTAGCGGCAGTAGACCAGGGTCAGGCCCCGTCCGTAGAGGTCGGAGTGCGCATGTCCCAGCAGATGCGCTTCGACTGTGGCAATCCCCTCGGGGACGGTCGGATGGCGGCCCTGATTGATAATGCTGACATAACCGCGGCTTTCGCCATCCAGCCACGCCACGCCTGCGTATACGCCTTCGCGGGGCCAGGTGCGGCTGCGGGGATCATAGACGATGTTGGCCGTGGGAAAGCCCAGGCGGCTGCCCAGGCGCTTGCCGCGCACCACCTGTCCGTGAAAGGTGAACAGGGCGCCGGGCAGATCGAAGGGTTGGGACATGGGAGCGCTCCTTTCCCGAAATGGAAGATGGAAAGCGCAAGTATTATACTTCATAGAGGCTGGAAACGCAAATGAAAATACGAAGGCCCGGGCGGTCAACCTTAGCGCCTTCTTAGCGATACCGGCGCGCAAATCGCCGCTTGTGCGCCGGGGAAGGCTGTTGTATAATAAAGTGTCGTTCTGTGTGCATCGCGCGCCGGACGGCGGCTTGATTTGCTTTTCAGGAAGGAACGATGACGATGCGCAAAGCTTATGCTTGGGCCGCGGGCGTGCTCGCGGTGCTCATGGCGGTGTCCCTGACGTTTTTGATCCCCTCCGGCGCGGTCACCGAGGACGCGCAGCGGCGCTACCTGGACGCGGCCTACGAAAAGGAGGCCGCGCGGGAAGCCTCTTTGCCCGCGCCCGACGCAGTGCTGGCCAGCGCGGTGTTCAGCGATATTTTGCCCGCGGCCACGGTGGACGCGCTGCCCATCGACCTCTTTGCCCCGGGCAATACGCCCGTGGCGGCCAATTTTACCGAAAGCGGCTACCGCGACGACACCATCATCGTGGAGCTGGAGCAAAAGCGCATGTATGACAGCGATGTGTTCATCGCCTATGTCAAGATCGCCACGCCCTCGCAGCTTCGCACGGCGGTGGCCGGGCAGAAGATCGGCTCCTCCAGCACCAACCACACCACCACCATCTCCAAGAACTACAACGGCATCGTGGCCATCAACGGCGACTACTTCACCAACACCAAGGCCGGCTACATCGTGCGCATGGGCGAGACGTACCGCGAGAAGACCAGCCAGAACATGGACCTGCTGCTCATCGACGAGCTGGGCGACTTCCA
>CALVKX010000131.1 GCA_944333375.1 uncultured Eubacteriales bacterium | reverse complement strand
CGCATCGTGCCGCTGGAAACCGAGCTGGAGACGGGCGACCGGGTGGAGATCATCACCTCGCCCTCCTCCAAGGGCCCGAGCACCGACTGGCTGCGCGTGGTCAAAACCCAGCAGGCCAAGGCCAAGATCCGCCAGTTTCTAAAGCGCGAGCTGCGGGGCGAAAATGTCGTCAAGGGCCGCGACATGCTGGAGAAGGAGGCCAAGCGCCGCGGCGTGGCGCTTCCGTCGCTGACCAAGCCGGAGTACTACGAGGGTATTTTGAAGCGCTACGCCTTCTCCGACCTCAACGATATCTACGGCGCCGTGGGCTATGGCGGCATCGCCAGCGCCTACGTCATCAGCCGCCTTCTGGAGGAGCAGCGAAAGAGCGAGACGCCCGCGCTGCCCAAGGTGCAGGAGGTCTCCCATGAGGAGGCGCAAAGCCATCTGGGCAAGCCCACCCACGGCGTGTACGTCAAGGGCGAAAGCGGCATGCTGGTGCGCTTCGCCCGCTGCTGCAACCCTGTTCCCGGCGACGAGATCATCGGCTATATCACCCGCGGACGCGGCGTGACCGTGCACAAGGCCGACTGCGTCAACGCCACCAACTCCGAGCAGGAGCGCATGGTGGAGGTGAGCTGGGCGGGCGCGAGCGATTTGGCCGAGTTCAACGCCTCCATCAACATCATCGCCTACGATCACGTGAGCCTGCTGGGCGAGCTGGCGCTGTGCATCGGCAACATGGACGTACCCATCGTGGCGGTGTCGGCCAAGCGCGACGAGAAGAAAAAGACCAGCAACATCACCATGGTCATCCAGGTCAAGAGCCGCGAGCAGTTGGACCGGGTCTTTACCCAGCTTCACAAGCGCAGCGACATCATCGAGGTTTACCGCGGGTCCACCTGAGCATACAAAGGGAGATGAAGGGCGATGAACGCAAAACGGCGCTGGTATGCGCTCATGGAGGCCGTCTGTCTGGCGACGGCGGTTCTGTGGTGCCTGACGGCCTTTCAAAACAACCATCCAATCTATCAGCAGATCGGTTCGGACAACGGCATCTTTCTGTGCATGGGCAGGGGCATAGCGGACGGGCTGGTGCCCTATGTGGACATTACGGAAAACAAGGGCCCGCTGTTTTTTCTCATGATGGCCCTGCCGCAGATGCTCGTGGAGGGAACGGCCGGGATCTATGTGCTGGAGGTGC
Organism: uncultured Eubacteriales bacterium; assembly: GCA_944333375.1. The sequence continues at coordinate 4,591 of CALVKX010000131.1, read as the reverse complement.
TTACGTTCCTTGGCTGCTGCGTGCTGCTGATGCTCTGCGTGCGCTGGCTGATGGGGGAAAAGCGGCATATCCTGTGCTTTGCGGCAGCGATCATGGTGTTGATGAAAACCTGCGGGCAGAACAACTTCTGTGAGGAATATGACTTTTTCTTCATGCTGCTGGGCTTCGCGGTGTTTGTTCACGCCTGGACGGGACGCAGGCGCGGCGCGGGCGCGCGGGCGTTTGTGCTGGGCGTGGCGGCGGCGGCGGTCGCGCTGATTAAAATCAGCGACATTCCGGGCCTGTGCGTGTCGATCTTGTTTTACTTCATCCATGCCGTTCGCAGCGGCCGGAAGCTATGGAAAGAGGCGCTTGGCTTCGTGGCTGGCGCGGCGGCGGTGACGGTCCCCGTGCTGATATATCTCTGCGCGGTGGGGGCGCTGGGCGCGATGCTTCAGGAATATATCCTGAACAACTTCGTACATGTAGCCACGGCAAAGGACGCGGACTTCTGGGAAATACGCGGCTGGCTCATCTTCCATGACAGCTATGGCTGGCTGAGCCTCCAGCCCGTCCTGGGGATGGCCGGCGCCATCGCCCTGCGGCTGGTGATCTATCGCAGAGACGCGCAGCGGATGAAGCGGGAGCGGTTTCTTGCCGTCTATGGGCTGGCGCTGGCGGTGGCAAACCTGCTGTCGGCCTTTGTGGCGGGAACGGGTTTCCATCAGCATTTGCTCATGGGCTCCTGTACCACTTTGATCGCAAGCCTGCTGGCCATCAGCGCCGTGATGGAACTGCTTAACCGCCGTGTGAGCTGGATGAAATGGCCGGAGCTGGCCGCCGCGGCCTGCCTGCTGGCGGCAATCGCGGTGCCTGCCGCGCGGGCCCTGGCCCCGCAGCGGCTCGCCGCCGTCCGCGCGGCGGCCGAGGAGGGCCATGCCGCGCAGTGCGAGCTGCTGCCCTATCTGGAGGGGTATGAAACGGTCTACACCATCGGCATCTCTCCGGACTGGTACTGGCATACGGGGCTTCAGCCCGCCTTCCGCTACTATAACATCATCGGCTTCGTTTCCGACAACGTGGGAAACGGCCTGGAATATGAGTTTGAGGCGTTCCTGGAGCAGGGCGCCGTCGAGGCCCTGATTACCAAGGGAGACATTGAGCGCAGCCGCGGCATTTTGACCAACGATACCATCGAGTATGTCCAAAACAACTATCAGGTGGTTGTGGAGGACAGCTCCGGCCGATGGCTGTGGACGCTGATTTGAACAGGAAAGGGAGAAACGGAAGATGCGAGCGGTGATCCAGCGGGTCCAGGAGGCCGGCGTGAGCGTGGAGGGAGAGATCAAGGGGCAGATCGGCGCGGGATTTCTGGTGCTGATCGGCGTGGAGGAGGGCGACGGCGAGGCCGACCTCAAATACATGGCGGACAAGGTGCCCAACCTGCGCGTTTTTGAGGATGCGCAGGGGAAGATGAACCGCTCGCTGCTGGACGTGGGGGGCGAGGTGCTCGCGGTCAGCCAGTTTACCCTGCTGGCGGATGCCCGGGGCGGGCGTCGGCCCAGCTTTATCGCCGCGGCCCGACCGGAGGTAGCCGATCCCATGTATGAGCGACTGGTGGCCGACTGGCGCTCGCGCGGCATCCGGGTGGAGACGGGCGTGTTCGGCGCGCACATGAAGGTGGCGCTGGTCAACGACGGGCCCGTGACCATTTTGCTGGATTCGCGCAGACGGTTCTAAGAAAGCGGGAAGAAGATGCCTAGGATATATGTAAAATGCCTTCCGGTGGGAGAGTTTCAAGAGAACTGCTATCTGGTAATCAATGAGGATGCGCAGGCGTGCGTGATTGTGGACCCGGGTGCGGAGGGGGAGAGAATCATCCGCGCCGTGGGGAGCCTCAAGCCCGCGGCCGTGCTGCTCACGCATGCGCACTGGGATCACATCGGCGCGGTGGACGCGGTGTGCGGCCATTTTGCCATTCCGCTGTATGTGCATGAAGCCGACGCGCCCAAGCTGACCGACAGCGTGGCGAACGTGGCGCGCCAGTTCGGCTATGAGATGACGGTAGCGACCCGGCCGGTCACGCTGCGGGGCGGCGAGACGCTGGCGCTTGCGGGCATGGATATTGCCGTCATGCACACGCCCGGGCACAGCGCGGGCAGCGTGTGCTATCTCCTGCCCGGCGGGCAGGGGGTGCTGACGGGAGACACGCTGTTTGCCCATGGCTACGGCCGGACGGATTTTGCGGACGGCAGCTTTCACGCGCTCAAGGAGTCGCTCAGGGCGCTGTTCCACATATCGCCTAGGCAACCGGCCTACCCGGGCCACGAGGAGACGGGCGAGGTGGGTCGCGCGGAGGGTTGAGGCATGGAGAAGGTACGCATCTCGCTCCACACGCCGCTGGCGGGCTTTGCCAATGACCTGTGCGACGTGCTCAAGCTGTTTTTCGAGGTGGAGGGCTTTTGTCTGGATGGGGAAGGCGAGCCGCTCTGGCACGATTATGAGGAGCAGAGCGGCGAGGCGCGCAGCACGGCGCGCTTCCGCGATCGGAGCTTCTCGCTGTCAAGGCGTCTGCCGGATGCGACGGATATCCCCGATCCCGCCCGGCTGGCGGTGGCGCTCAAGCGTGTGCGCAAGCGCCTTTGCAAGCTGTCCCTCTATGGGCTGCTCAGGGAGCTGACGGGCGCGCATCCGCCCTGGGGCGCGCTCACCGGGGTCCGGCCCACGCGGCTTCTGTGCCAGGCCATGGAGGAGGGCCGCACCATGGAGGAGGCCCGGCGGCATCTGGAGACGGTCTTTGACGTGACGCCCGAAAAGACGGCGCTGCTGGCGCGCATCGTCCGCGAGCAGCAAAAGCTGCCGCCCCCCGCCGAAAACGAGGCGGACGTCTATGTGTCCATCCCGTTTTGCCGGACGCGCTGCGCCTATTGCTCCTTCCCGGGCGAGGCGCTGGGAAAGGGCGGCAAGGTCGGGCCATACCTGGAGGCGCTTTTGTGGGAGCTGCGCGAGGGCGCGCGGCTGATGGCGCGTTGCGGCCTTTCGCCCCGGGCGCTGTACGTGGGCGGCGGCACGCCCTCGGCGCTAGGCGAGGAGGACTTCGCCCGCCTGATGGACGAGGTGTCGGCGCTCTTTCCCGGGGCGCGGGAGCGCACGGTGGAGGCCGGGCGGCCGGACACCATCACGCGGGGCAAGCTGCTCACGCTTCGCAGGCTCGGCATCGGCCGCATCAGCATCAATCCCCAGACCATGAACGACGAAACCCTCCGTGTCATCGGCCGGGACCACACGGCCCGCCAGACCCGCGAGGCCTTTGCGCTGGCGCGCGAGCTGGGGTTTGCGGACATCAACATGGATGTGATCGCGGGCCTGCCCGGCGAGGATGAGGCGGCGTTCGCCCGCACGATGGAGGCGGTGCGCGCCCTCGCGCCGGACAGCCTGACCGTGCACACGCTGGCCATCAAGCGCTCCAGCCGCCTCAACCTCGAGCACGCGCCCCTGCCCGATGCGGCCGTGGCCGCCGCCATGGTGCGCATGGGCGAGGAGACCGCGGACGCGCTGGGGCTGGTTCCCTATTACCTCTACCGGCAGAAATACATGGCCGGCCAGCAGCAGAATGTGGGCTATGCCCGGCCCGGCGCTGCCTGCCTGTATAACGTGGACATCATGGAGGAAACGGCCTCCATCGTGGCGATGGGCGCGGGAGCCATCAGCAAGCGCGTCTTTCCCGACCGCGAGCTGCGCATCCGGCGCGCGCCCAACGTCAGCAGCGTAAGCGTATATATCGACCGCGTCCGGGAGATGGCGCGGCGAAAGGAAGCACTTTTTATGCAAACGGAGGGAGAACCATGCGAATCCTAGTGGCACTGGACCAGGGCACCACATCCAGCCGCGCCATCGTCTTTGACGAGACGGGGCGCACGCTTGCCTCGCACGCCATCGAGTTCAAGCAGCACTATCCCCAGCCCGGGTGGGTCGAACATGACCCCGACGACATCCTCAACACCCAGGTGGAGGCGCTGAAAAAGGCCGTCAAGATGAGCAAGGTGGATGTGCGCGACATCGCGGCCATCGGCATCACCAACCAGCGCGAAACCACGCTGCTGTGGGAGAAGGACACGGGGCGCTGCGTGCACAACGCCATCGTCTGGCAGTGCCGCCGCACCGCGCCGTATGTGGAACGGCTGGTGCGGGAGGGGCACAGCGAGACGATCCGCAAAAAGACGGGCCTGGTGCCAGACGCCTACTTCAGCGGCACGAAGCTGGCCTATCTGCTGGACACGCTGGACCTGCACGAGCGTGCGCAGCGGGGCGAATTGTGCTTTGGCACGGTGGACACCTTCCTGGCGTGGCATCTGGTGGAGGGCCGCCCGCATGTGACGGACGCGACCAACGCCGGCCGCACCATGCTCTTTAACCTGCATACCCAGGCGTGGGACGACGAGCTGCTGGGCATGCTGAACATCCCCCGCGCGGTGCTGCCGCAGGTGGTGGATTCGGCGCAGGTGATCGGAAACCTGCGGCCGGAGATCCTCGGACGGCCCATTCCCGTGGCGGCCATGGCGGGCGACCAGCACGCCTCGCTGTTCGGGCAGGCGTGCTTTGAGCCGGGCAT
>CALVKX010000130.1 GCA_944333375.1 uncultured Eubacteriales bacterium | reverse complement strand
TGCACAGCCACCCCGCCAGACCGATACCCGCCGCGCACGCAAAAAGCACGAGCGCGGCCAATGGGTCGCGCCCCAGCAAAAACGCGGCGGCGATTCCCAAAAGCCCCACGGCGAGCGCGCTAAGAAGCCCCGCGCGGAAGGAGAGCATGCGCCAGCGGTTTTTCATGCCTTCGCCTCCTTAGCCGTAGAGCTTGCGGTACTGGGCGGGGCTGAGGCTGGTGTACTTTTTAAAGGTCTGCGTAAAGTGCTTGAGGTCGCTGTAGCCCACCTTTTCGCAGACCTCGGACACCGGCAGGCTGCTTTCCTGCAAAAGTTCCTTGGCCCGCTCCATGCGAACGCCCGTGAGGTACTTGGAAAAGCCCTCACCGCTTTCTTTTTTAAACAGCGCGCTGAAATAGCTCACGCTGAAACCCGTGGCCGCGCATACGTCCTCCAGGGTGATGGACTCGCTGTAATGCTCCTGCACGTACTGCCGGGCGATGCGGATGGGCCGCAGCGCCTCGCTGCGCCTTCGGATGTCCTCGGCCTCCATGTGCTGTTTCTCAAACTGAATCAGACATTCAAACAGCTCATCCGCCCGGCTGGACAGGCCTGCCTGGCGCACGAAGGCGGCCTCGTCCTCGCCTTCCAGCCCTAGACGGAGGGAAAACAAGCTGCCTGCCGAGCGCACCAGCTCCGTCAGCTCATGCCCCCGCACGCCGGGAAAGCCCATGGCCTCCCGTGCAAGCGCGTTGGTGCAGGCCACCGCCTGCTCGGTGTCCAGCGTGGACAGCGCCTTTTCCAGCTCGTGCCCGTAGCGCTCCAGAAGCCGGGCGTCGCGCAGGCCCGAGGGCGTGATCTCGCCCTCCAGAAGCCGCCCCGTGCCCTCCAGAAGCCTTTCGTCGATGAGCAGCGACGCCTCCCTGACCAGCGCCGGGATCTGCGCGGGGGAGGCCTGCACGGCGCTGAGCGACAGGGAAAACGTCACCGGCCCCAGCAGCCCCCTTTGCGCCTCGAGCTGATTGAGCGCCTGCCGCAGCGCCCGCCGCGCGCCCTCCTGCGCGTCGGGAAAGGCGCAGAGGACCCCGGTGACGCGGTCCTCGTCGTGCGCGCAGGCAAGCTGCGTCCCGGGCAGGGACAGAAGCGGGGAGAGCAGCTCGCGCGCCTTGCCGTGGATGATCTCCAGCGGCTCCCGCCCCAGGTTTTGAAAGTCCAGCTTGAGCACGAACGCGCAAAACGCCCCGCCCGCGAGCCCGAAGCCGTAGACCCGCCGCAGTTCCTCCGGCTCCGGGGGAAAGGCGCGGCCCGACGCCGCCTCGCGCACCAGCTTTTCCCACAGCGCGGCTTGGGCGCGCCCGCGCTCCTGCGCCTCCGCGCCCGGACGGCTCGGATGCTTGGCGCGGCAGCGCCGGGCCAGCTTGTCCAGCGTCGAGGTCAGCTCGTCCTTTTTGATGGGCTTGAGCAGATAGTCGCCCACGCCCAGCTTGATGGCGGTCTGCGCGTATTCAAAGTGCGCGTAGCCGCTGATGATGATGATTTCAAGGCCCGGCACGGCCCGCCGGGCGCGCTCGATCAATTCCAGCCCCTGGCAGCCCGGCATGCGGATGTCGGTGATGAGGATGTCCGGCTTCTCGCGCTCCACCATCTCCAGCGCCTCCAGGCCGTTGGACGCCGCGCCGGCGACCTCCATGCCCAGTGCGTCCCAGTCCGGCAGCAGGCGAATGAGGCTTAAGATGCGGGCCTCGTCGTCGGCGATCACAACCTTGAGCATGGCGCGCCCCTCCCTCTCTGGTATGCGGTATGATGCCATCAGTATAGCATATGCCGTGGGGAAAGACAAACCGCAAAAAGGGGCCGGGGAGCGGGTTGCCCGCCCTCCGGCCCGGATGTGCGACACTTTAGAGCAGCCCGGCGGCCGCCTTGTCCAGCAGGAAGATCACGTTGGGATGGGTGCGCAGGATGCTGGCCTGCGTCCTGGGGTTGATGTCGCCGTAGACGGCGGCGCGGATGGCCTCGGCCTTGTCGGCGCCGGTGGCCAGAAGCAGGATGCGGCGGGCGTTCATGATGCTGCCGATGCCCAGGCTGATGGCCTGGCGCGGCACGTCGTTTTCGCTTTCAAAGAAGCGGCGGTTGGCCTCGATGGTGCTCTGGGTGAGGTTGACGATGTGGCAGCCGTAGACGAAGGTATCGGCGGGCTCGTTAAAGCCGATGTGGCCGTTGCGGCCGATGCCCAGCACCTGGATGTCGATGCCGCCGGCCTGGTTGATGGCGGTGTCGTAGCTGGCGCACTCCTTGGCCTGGTCGCGGGCGTTGCCGTCGGGCACGCGGGTGTTGGCGGGGTCGATGTTGATGTGGTCAAAGAGCTGCTGGCGCATGAAGCTGTGGTAGCTCTGCTCGTGGTCCACGGGCAGGTTGCAGTATTCGTCGAGGTTGAAGGAGCGCACGCGGGAGAAGTCCAGCACGCCGCCCTTGCACAGACGGATCAGCTCCTGATAGGTGGGGATGGGGGTGGAGCCGGTGGCAAGGCCCAGCACGGAGTCGGGCTTGGCGATGATCTGCGCGGCGATCAGCGTCGCGGCGGCCTGGCCGACCTGGGCGGCGGAGTCGTAGAGATGAATCTGCATGGAACGGCCTCCTCTGGACGATGATATGTATACTATAAACGACTTGATGCATAACGCTTTTCGCGAGATACATCTTACGCTGTGAGTATAGCACTTGCCGCGCCCCGTGTCAATGAGAAAACCGGGGCCCCTACAAAAGTCCCCGGTCGAGAAACGCCCGGTCCCCCGGGCAAAAGGCGTATTCATTCATTTCCGAGGGCAGGACCCATGCGGCCTTGCCGTGCACATGCAGCGACAGGGCCCCGGTCCCGCAGGGCGCGGCGCTGACGAAGATCAGACGGATCATGCGCCCGCCTTCCTCCCGCTCAACCTCGGCCAGCGCTTCCCCGGCATGGACGCGCAGCTCCAGCTCCTCCATCAGCTCGCGCTGAAGGCATTGGGCGGGGGTTTCGCCGGGCTCGAGCTTGCCGCCGGGAAACTCCCACAGCCCTTCCAGCCGCCCCGTGCGGCGGCAGATGAGCACGCGCCCGTCCGCGCGGCGCACCACGCCGGCGGCGACCTCGATGATCTCCATGACGCCCTCCTAGAAATTGCGGCTCATGTCGTAGCGCTCGTAGAACTGCCTGCGCAGATCCGGCAGGCGGTCCTCCTCGATGGCCTTGCGCACCTTCTCCATCAGGCGCAGGAGGAAGCGCAGGTTGTGGATGCTGGTCAGGCGCGCGCCGGTGATCTCGCCCGCCTTGAAGAGGTGGCGGATGTAGGCGCGGCTGAAATTCTGGCAGGCGTAACAGTCACATTCCCCGTCGATGGGCCGGAAATCGTGCGCGTACTGGGCGTTTTTGATGACCAGCCGCCCGCCTGTAGTGAAGCAGGTGCCGTTTCGCGCGATGCGCGTGGCCAGCACGCAGTCGAACATGTCCACCCCGCGCAGCACGCCCTCGATCAGGCAGTCGGGCGAACCCACGCCCATGAGGTAGCGCGGCTTGAGCGCGGGCATATGGGGCATGATGGCCTCCAGCAGGTCGTACATCATGGGCTTTGGCTCGCCCACGGACAGGCCGCCGATGCCGTAGCCGAAGAAGTCCATGTCCGCCAGCGTTTTGGCGCTTTGGATGCGCAGGTCCTCAAAGAACGCCCCCTGCACGATGCCAAAGAGCACCTGCGAGTCATCCGTATGGTGCTGCTGGCAACGCCTGGCCCAGCGGTGGGTGCGGTGCATGGCGTCCTCGGCGGTGGCGTGATCGCAGGGATAGGCGGTGCACACGTCAAAGGCCATCATGATATCCGAGCCCAGGGCGTGCTGAATGTCCATGCTCACCTCGGGCGAGATGAAGCGGCGGCTGCCGTCCAGATGGCTTTGGAAGGCCACGCCCTCCTCACGGATCTTGCGGATGCCGGCGAGGGAAAAGACCTGAAACCCGCCGCTGTCGGTGAGGATGGGCCTGGGCCAGCTCATGAAGCGGTGCAGGCCGCCCGCCTCGCGGATCAAATCCTCGCCGGGGCGCAGGTGCAGGTGGTAGGTGTTGGACAGCATGATTTCCGTGCCGATTTCCAGCATCTCGCGCGGGGTCATGGCCTTGACGGTAGCGGCGGTGCCCACGGGCATGTAGACGGGGGTGTGGATGTCGCCGTGCGGCGTGTGCAGCAGGCCCAGCCGCGCGCCGGACTGCTTGCAGGTTTTGAGCACCTCAAAGGAAAATTGGCTCACAGGTCGGCTCCCTTCCGTTGGTCGTTCAAAAAGCCGTCGATCAGAGCGGCGTAAGGGGCAAACGCGCCGCCGCGCGGCGCGCTCACAAAGGTCATGGGTTCCTTTCGGGTGGGGTGCGTGAGCCTGAGCACCGCGCCCCACAGCGCCACGGGCTGGCCGCGCACGCCCCGGCCGTAGCGCATGTCCGCCACGAGCGGATGGCCGCTGTGGGCGAGTTGCACGCGGATCTGATGCTTGCGCCCGGTCTGGAGCCGGACGTGGACAAGCGCCGTATTGCGCGTTTCGTCGCGGCCCAGCACGAAAAAGGAGAGGCGCGCTTCCTTCGCGCCCGGCGCGCCGGGGGTTGCAGCACACACCCGGCCCGCCGCCTCATCCTGCATGAGCCAGTCGTGAAGGTCGCCCGCGTCCGGCATGGACGCGCCGCCCTCGGCCACGGCCAGGTATTCGCGCGCCATGGCGTGCGTGCGCAGCTGCTCGCTCAGGCGCGAGGCGGCCTTGCTCGTGCGCGCAAAGGCCACCAGCCCGCCCACGGGCCGGTCCAGCCGATGCACAAGCCCCAGGTACACGTCCCCCGGCTTGTGGTAGCGCTCCCTGATATAGCGCTTGAGCTGATCGAGCAGGCAGCCGTCGCCCGTCGCGTCGCCCTGGGTCAGGAGATTGGGCGGCTTGACCGCCACGATCAGGTGGTTGTCCTCGTAGACGATCTCAGGCATCGGGCAGCCACCGCGCGCTCGTGCCGCAGGGCAGCACGCCGCCTGTCGTCACGGTCAGGCACAGCTCGTCCGCCTCCACCTTGCCGCCAAAGCGGCCCACGAGGCAGCGGCGGGCGATGTTGCCCAGCACCGAGGCCGAAAAGCCCGTGGTGTAGCCGTTAATCAGGAAAAACAGCGGCGTGTCCGACAGCGCCTGCGCGCACAGGTCCACCAGCGGGTAAAGCTCGTTTTCCAGCTTCCACACCTCGCCGCCGGGGCCGCGCCCGTAGCTGGGCGGGTCCATGAGGATGCCGTCATAGCGGTTGCCGCGGCGAAGTTCGCGCCTGACAAACGCCTTCGCGTCCTCGATAATCAGGCGCGTGCGCTCCTCGGGGATGCCGCTCAAATCGCGGTTTTCGCGCGCCCAGAGCACCATGCCCTTGGCCGCGTCCACGTGGGTGACATGCGCGCCGGCGGCGGCGCAGGCCAGCGTGGCCCCGCCCGTGTAGGCGAAGAGGTTGAGCACGCGCGGCGGATAGCCCCATGCGCCCGCGCAGCGGATGCGCTCCTGCATGAAGGCCCAGTTGGCCGCCTGCTCCGGGAACAGCCCCGTGTGCTTGAAGCCGGTGGGCTTTACGTAGAATTTGAGGCCGCTCAGGCCGATGACCCAGCGCTCCGGCAGCTTTTCGCGGAACTCCCAGTGCCCGCCGCCGGTGTCGCTGCGCACGTAGGTGGCCTGCGCCGCGTCCCACAGGGCGGGGTCGGCCTTGGGCCAGATCACCTGAGGGTCCGGACGGCGCAGCACGATGTCGCCCCAGCGCTCCAGCTTTTCGCCGTCGCCGGTGTCCAGCACCTCATAATCGCGCCATTGATCGCAAAGAAACATCTGATTCGCTCCTGTATGGGTCGGTGGGGGAAAAAGGGGGCGGTTTCATTCCGCCCCCGTCAATCGCTTACGCCTTGCGCATGCTCAGAACGGCC
>CALVKX010000129.1 GCA_944333375.1 uncultured Eubacteriales bacterium | reverse complement strand
AAGCTGCTTCGCGCCATCCTTACCGCCAACAAATACGAGGTCGTGGAAGCCTCCACAGGCGCCGAGGCGCTGTCGCTGATTACCTCGCACTGCCCGGATCTGATCCTGCTGGACCTGGGGCTGCCGGACATGGACGGCAACACCCTTTTAAGCTCCGTGCGCAGATGGACCTCCACGCCCATCATCGTCCTTTCGGCGCGCACGCACGAGTCGGACAAGGTCGAGGCCATCGACCTGGGCGCGGACGACTACATCACCAAGCCCTTTGGCGCCTCGGAGCTGCTGGCGCGCATCCGCATGGCGCTCAGGCATACCCGGACCATGAGCCAGAACGCCCAGATCGCGCGCACGGGCTGCTTTCACTCCGGCGGGCTCACCATCGACTATAACAAATACCGCGTCTATGTCGACGGCGTGGACGCGCAGCTCACCCAGGGCGAATACCGCATCGTGGCCCTGCTGGGCAAGTACGCCGGACGGGTGCTGACCTACGACTTCATCATGAAGGAGCTCTGGGGGCCCTGCTCCAAGGGAGACAACAAGATCCTGCGGGTCAACATGGCCAACATCCGCCGCAAGATCGAAAAAACCCCGGCCCAGCCCAAGTACATCTTCACCGAGGTAGGGGTCGGCTACCGCATGGCTGAGGGCGACGAGCCCTGATGTCTCCGTATGCACAGCCCCGGCATATCTCACAGGATGTGCCGGGGCTTCTTTGTTCGGCTGTGGACTCAGCCCTCCGCCGCGTCCACCTCGGCCGCCAGCGGAATGGAATCGGCCGCGCCCATGCGGCCTACCGCGATGGAGGAGGCGCGCGCGGCGCGCTTCATGATGCGCTCCATGGGCATACCCTGCGCAAGCCCGGAGACGAAGTAGCCGGTGAAGGTGTCCCCCGCCGCGGTGGTGTCCACCGCCTTGACGCGGAAGGCCGGCTGATAAAGGGTCTGCCCCTCGTGCATGCAATAGGCGCCCTCGGCGCCCAGGGTAAGGACCACGGAGGCCGACGGGTATTTCTCCTTCATGCGGGCGAGGATGGCCTGCGGCTCGCTCTCGCCGGTGAGGGCCTCGCCCTCGATTTCGTTGAGCAGGAACCAGCTCACGCTCTCCAGCGGATAATCGGCCAGCGCGTCGTTGACGGGCGAGGGGTTGAAGATGACGCACAGCCCCCTGGCGGCGGCCTTTCGCATCATCAGGGGCGAGTTGTACAGCTCGTTTTGCATGATGACCGCGTCGCCGGGCCCAAAGCCCTCCAGCACGCGGTCGATGTCCTCCTCCGTGGGCCGCATGTTCTCCCCGCCAAAGACGATGATGCTGTTTTGTCCATTGGCGTCCACCTGAATGACCGTGTGCGAGCTCGGCCCCGCGGCCCGGCGGACGCAGGCGGTGTCCACCCCCGCCCTGTGGAGGGCGTCCAGCAGCATCCCGCCGTCCTCGCCCAGGATGCCCGCGTGATAGACTTCTCCGCCCGCCTTGGCGATGGCGATGGACTGGTTGAGGCCCTTGCCGCCGCAGAACACCCCGCGGCCCGTGGCCAGGATGGTTTCGCCCGGCCTTGCCATATGCTCGACGGAGTAGACGTTGTCAATGTTCATGGAACCATAGTTGACGATCTTCATGATCTCAGCGCACCTCGGTTCTTTGTTTTACGGATTCCTCCATCTACCAGCATCATACCATGTTGCCGGAAAGGTGTCAATTCCGCTGCCACTCGCCGCCCTCAAAGGCGTTGGAAACATGCCGCACGCCCTCGCGGGAAACCGTGGCCACGTCAAAGCGCACCATCCTGTCCGCGTGCTCCGGGTGCGCGCCCAGATAGCAGCGGGCGGCGCGGACGATCCGCCTCTGCTTGCCCGGCGTAACGGCGGCCTGCCCCTCCTCCGTGCCGCCGCGGGGCCGCGTCTTGACCTCGATAAACACCAGCGTCTCCCCGTCGAGCATCACCAGGTCGATCTCGCCAAAAGGGGAACGGAACCGCCTCTCCAGCAGTTCCATTCCCCTCTCCAGCAGGCAGCCGCACACGGCCGCCTCGCCCAGCACGCCCTTGGCGTAGGCGGGCAGATCATTCATTCGGGAATCCCTCGTACAAGGGGAAACGCTTCATCATGGCCACCACGTCGGCCTTCACGCCGGGGCAGGCGTCCTCGCCGCCGTCCAGCACGCGGCGGATGAAGCCCGCGATCTGCTCCATGTCGCTTTCCACCATGCCGCGGGTCGTCACCGCCGGAGTGCCCACGCGCACGCCGCTGGTCACCATGGGGCTGAGCGTCTCGCCGGGAATGGTGTTTTTGTTGACGGTGATGTTGCACAGGCCCAGAAGCGCCTCCATCTCCTTGCCGGTGCGCCCGGTGCCGGTGAGGTCCATGAGGATGAGGTGGTTGTCCGTGCCGTCCGACACCATGCGGATGCCGCTGCGGCGGAAGGCGTTTTCCAGCGCCTTGGCGTTTTTGATGATCTGGCGCTGGTACTCCTTGAATTCGGGCCGGAGCGCCTCCAGGAAGCACACGGCCTTGGCGGCGATCACATGCATGAGCGGGCCGCCCTGGGTGCCGGGGAAGATGGCCTTGTCGATGGCCTTGGCGTACTGCTCCCGGCAGAGGATCAATCCGCCGCGCGGGCCGCGCAGGGTCTTGTGGGTGGTGGTGGTGACAAAGTCCGCGTAGGGCACGGGGCTTTGATGCATGCCGGCCGCCACCAGGCCCGCGATGTGCGCCATGTCCACCATCAGCATGGCGCCGGCCTCGTCGGCGATCTCGCGCAGGCGGGCAAAGTCGATGGCGCGGGGATAGGCCGACGCGCCCGCGACGATCATGCGGGGCTTTTTCTCCATCGCCAGGGCGCGCACGGCGTCGTAGTCGATATAGCCGGTCGCCTCGTCCACGCCGTAGGCGATAAAGTTGAAATATTTGCCGCTGATGTTGACGGGGCTGCCGTGGGTGAGGTGGCCGCCGTGGGAGAGGTTCATGCCAAGAACCGTGTCGCCGGGATTGAGCATGGCAAAATAGACGGCGGTGTTGGCCTGCGCGCCGCTGTGGGGCTGGACGTTGGCATGCTCGGCCCCGAAGAGCAACTTGGCGCGGTCGCGGGCGAGGTTTTCGGTCACGTCCACATACTGGCAGCCGCCGTAGTAGCGCTTGTCCGGGTAGCCCTCGGCGTACTTGTTGGTCAGGGGCGAGCCCATGGCCTCCATCACGGCGGGCGAAACAAAGTTCTCCGAGGCGATCAGCTCGATGTGCTCGCGCTGGCGGCTCACCTCATCGGCGATCGCTTTGAAAAGTTCGGGATCGGTTTCCATGACATGCCTGTAGTCCATCTCTGCATCCCCCTCATCGGCGTAGAAAATAAAAACCGGGTGCACTCAGGCAGAGCGACCCCGCAGCACATCCCAAACTGCGCTTACTGCTGCTTCCTTCCGGACCTGACAGGGTTCACGCGTTGAAATCGCACAGGACTCAACCGTCATCATGCACTCGGCTTTCCTATTTTACATGACGTTTTGTAAAAACGCAAGTATTTTGTTCGTCTTTTTTGCTACGCCTTTTCTTCTCCCGCCCAGCGTCCCCTGCGGTAGAACAGCACGGCGATGGCCGTGGCCACGGCCCAGCTCACCGGCCAGCTCCACCACACGCCCGTCAGCCCCAGCGGGACGGAGAGCGCAAAGGACAGCGCCACGCGCATGGCCAGGTCCACAAAGGTGTCCGTCATGAACTCGCCCATGCGGCCCGCGCCGCGCAGCACGCCGTCGCAGGCCAGCTTGAGCGCCACCAGATAATAAAACGGCGCGATGATGCGCAGAAACTGCGTGCCCACGGCCAGGGCCTGCGTGTTTTCGCCGTTGAGGAACAGGCGGATGACCTGATCGCCCAAAAACACATATACGGCGGCAAAGAGCGTGGCGATGCCCGCCATCATCTTCACGCAGCCGCGATAGCCCTCGCGCACGCGGTCGGGACGCATGGCGCCCAGGTTCTGGGCGGTGAAGTTGCTCATGCCGTTGCCCATGGTGGTAAAGCTGGTGACGGCGAAGTTGTTGAACTTGACGGCCGCGGCGTAACCCGCGATGGCGCTGGTGCCAAAGCCGTTGATGATGCTCTGGATGAGGATGTTGCCCACGGAGATGAAGCACTGCTGCAAGGTGCTGGGCAGGGCGATCTTGATGAGGTTGAGCAGAATGTGCGGCGAAAAAAGCCGTGGCGGCTCGTCCTCCTCCATGCGCGACAGGGTCCGAAGCAACGCCAGCACCGCCAGCACACAGCTCACGCCCTGGCACAAAAACGTCGCCCACGCCACGCCCGCGACGCCCATGTTCAGCGCCGTCACAAACAGCACGTCCAGGGCGATGTTGGCCACCGACGAGGCGGCCAGAAAGAGGAAGGGCGTCCGGGAATCGCCCAGGGAGGCGAAGATGCCGGTGGCGATGTTGTAGAAAAACAGGAACGCGAGCCCGCCCGTATAGATGTTGAGGTAAAGCATGGTGTCCTCAAAGATCTCCGGCGGGGTCTGGATGGCACGGATAAGCGCCGGGGAAAACAAAAATCCCAGGGTCATCAGCGCCGCGCAGACCGCCAGGCACAAAAGGAAGGCCGTGTTGACCGCCGTTTTCATCTGCCCGATGCGGCGCGCGCCGAACAGGCGCGCCGTGACGACCGACGCGCCGATGTTGAGGCCCACGGCAAAGGAGAGGTAGATCAGCGTCACCTCATAGCTGTTGCCCACGGCGGCCAGCGCCTGCTCGCCCACAAATTTGCCGGCCACGAAGCTGTCGGCGATGTTATAGAGCTGCTGAAATACGATGCTGCCAAACAGCGGGAGCGAGTAGCGCCACAGCACCCGGTCCGGCTTGCCCTCCGTCAGGTCCATTGCCAAGGGAACGCTCCTCCTGTGCTCAAAATTCGCTCCTATTGTGACACAAACCCCAAAAAAAGTCCAGCGTGCCGATCTGGCGGCAAGCTGGACAAAACAGACACCCCTAGGCCTGTCCGGCGCGCTGGGCCTCGCGGCGGGCCAGGTCATAGAAGGCCTGCTCCCACCGGCTCATGGTATACCCTTTGGGATAGATCAGCGCATCCTGATACGTCCCTCCGGCGTCGCTGCTGAGGCGCTGGACAAGCTCGTGGCGCTCCAGCATGCCGCCCGGCAGCGGAGGCGACCACATATAGGCCGTGTGCGACCGGGCGACCAGCTCCAGCCGCGCGCCCCGGTCCCACAGGCGCGCCAGCCGCCGGGGATGTTCCTCTGACGGAGGCTCGGGCAGCGCGGGCGACGGGTCGCCGTCGTGCAGCGCCTCCACATACGGCCGTAGCCGCTCGCTGTCCAACGCCTCAAGCCCGGCCAGCGCGTGACGGCGCGACATCACCACCACGGGCCTGAACGTCCAGTACAGGATGTAGTGAAGCCCCTGCTCCGAAAGCGCGGCAAGGACGCGATCCTGCCGCGTAACGGGGTAGCGGATGACGCCGATCCCGGCCTCGCGGGCCAGCACCGCCCGCGCCACCTCCTCCGCGCCGGCCTCGCGCACGTTCATCTCAAGCCCCTCGCCGGGGTCCGTTTCATCCACCAGCGCGGCCAGCGCCCGAGAGAGATAATCCGCGCCGCATATCGCCACGCTCAGGCTCGCGGCACGCCGGCCGCTTCCCTGGTAGATCGAGTCCATCGCGTCCAGCCGCTCCAGCACGGCGCGCGCATGCGACAAAAGCTCCTCCCCCCGGGGCGTGGGGACCATGCCCGTGCCCGTGCGCGTGAAGATGCGGAAGCCGCACGTCTGCTCCAGGTCCTTGAGCGCCTTGCTCAAATTGGGCTGGCTCATGTACAGTTCCTCGGCGGCGCGCGTCTGTGAGCCCAGACGCGCCACGGTGACGGCACAGCGAAGCTGATGAATGTTCATTTCCGTTCCTTCCTAAGCCGCATCCACGCGTTCAACGCAGGATGGTCTATCTCATGCAGGGGCGCAGGCAGCGCGTCCGGCGCGAAAAAGGCCAGAGCCTCCACCTCGCCCGGCTGACAGGTCAGTTCGCCATGCCAGTCCC
>CALVKX010000128.1 GCA_944333375.1 uncultured Eubacteriales bacterium | reverse complement strand
GGGCACACGCTTCCCTCCGTCCCCTCCGAATGAAATCCGAATCCAGCGACATGTGCGGTGGATTCGGAAGCCTTGCGTAGCAAGGTTTCCCTGCGCGTTTCCCCGGCCGCGCTGAAAGCGCAGGG
This sequence comes from uncultured Eubacteriales bacterium, assembly GCA_944333375.1. The sequence goes on along the minus strand of CALVKX010000128.1, from coordinate 5,977 downwards.
GAAACGTGTCCTGTCGGAAAAGATCGCCGCAGGCGAGCTTTTTCGACAAGCTGAACGGCGGCCGTCTGGCCGCCGGATGAAAAGGGGGACTCAGCGCCCGCCCCCGGGAAAGTCGCGGGGGGACGTGTCCGGCGCCTCCGAGGGTGCGCGTCCGCCTCGTCCGCCGCCAAAGCCGCCGCCGAACCCGCCGCCCCCCGTGGAATCGGTGGTCATCTCCACCGTCTGCGTCTCGCCGCCAAGGCTGAGCGTGTAACTCTCCCCGGCGGTGAAGCGGTCGGAATAGACGACCACGTGGCTGTAGTCGCGCAGCGCCTCAAAGTGGACCAGCGTGTTTCCCGCGCTGTCGAGCACCTCCAGCGTGCCGGAGGCGGAGACGTTGAGCACCGCGCCGGGAACGGAGGGATCGCTCACGCCCTGGGCCATGCCCGCCGAGCCGACGGCCACCACCGTGCCCCCGGTCAGGGCAAAGGAGCCGTCGTAGTCCAGCGCGCCGTCGCCGCCGCTCTGGGGGCCGTTGACGTAGAGCTCGCCACCGCTCATCTCCAGGTCGCCGTTGACATCCACGCCGTCGCCGGATGCGGTGACGCGGATCAGGCCGCCGGTGATGCGCACGGTGCCCGTGGAGGAGGTGAAGCGATCGCGGCCAAAGCGGCCCGACATCCCCTCCGTTTCGGCGGCGTCGTCCCCGCCTGCGCCGTTGATACCGTCATCGCTTGCGGTTACGTCGATCTCGCCGCCGGAAAGGGTCATATCGGAAGCCTCCAGCCCCTCGTAGGAGCGGGTCACGGTGATGGCGCCGCCGGAGACGGTGAGCGTGTTGTCGGCGTGCACGCCGTCGTCGCCGGTGGAAAGGGTCATCTCGCCGCCCGAGATCGCCACGTCCACCGCGTGCAGCGCGTCATCCACGCTGTCGATGGAGAGGGTACCGCCGGAGATGGTCAGCGTGGTTTCGGCCTTCACGCCCTTCTGGCTGGGCGTGTCCTCCTCCTCAGCCTGCTGCCAGCCGCCCCAGCCGTCGGACGCCGTCTGGCTGACGGAGGCGCTGCCCTCGCCGGTGGTGATGCTCAGCGTGCCGCCCGCGATGGTCACAAAGCCGCGGTCCGCGTCCTCGGCGTTGGTGGCCTTGATGCCGTCGCCGGTCTGGGCGTCAATGGCGATGGTCCCGCCGCCGATGGTGACCTCGTCCTTGCCCACAAGCCCGTCGTCCACGGCGGAGACGGTGAGCTCCCCGCTCACGATGCACAGCGAATCGCGGCAGTTGATGCCGTCCAGGTAGGCGCTTTCAATGGTAAGCGCGCCGGTGCCGTTGATGGTCAGGTCATCGCGCACATAGATGGCCGCGTCGTTGTCCTCCTCCGTGGGCGTGGCTGGGCCCTGGGTGAGCGTGTTGACGCTGCCCTCCGCCAGGGTGAGGATGAGCTTGTCGCAGCCATCGGAGGTCAGAGCCGCGCCGTCCTCGTTGTGCACGCTCACGCCGTCCAGCAGGAGCCACACGTCGCCCTCCGTGGCCGGAGACACGCGGATGCTGCCGTCCGCTACCTGACCGCTCAGGCGGTAGACACCGGGCTGGGTAATGTCCACGCCGCCTTCGGTCAGGGCGATGTCAACGGCCTGAGCCGGATCGGCCAGCGTCAGGTCTTTATCGCTGAACAGGTCGCTTTCCTCAGCGCTCAGGGCGGGACGCGCCGCAAGGCAGAGAACAAGCGCACACAGGAAAAGAAACGTCTTTCTCATGGGAACCTCCTTGCGTTATAGCTCCTCGTGAACGGGAGCGTTTCGGGTGAGGGAGAGGGTCAGGTTGCCGTTTCTGCACCGCAGCTCGTCCAGAAAGGCCTTTTCCTGACGCGGGTCCTTCAGAACGACGGTGTATCGCAGCTCAAACAGGCTGCCCATACCGGTGGTCTTGACCCCCTCCAGACGCCAGCGGCGCGTGTGGGCGGCGAACAGGTCGTCAAACACGCCGGTGTAGTCCAGATCCTCGGGAATGGTCACCCGAAGCAGCAGAGGCTGGGAGAAGGGATGGAGAAAATGCAGCGCCAGAAGCAGGGCGCAGACCACGCCCGTGAGGACGAAAGCATAGCCCGTATAGGCCATGCTGGTGGCCAGACCGGCGCCCATGGCCAGAAAGATCAGGGTGATGTTGCGCGAGGAGCCGGGCGCGGAGCGGAAGCGCACCAGGCTGAACGCGCCCAGCACGGCCACACCCGTGCCGACGTTGCCGTTGACCATGAGGATGACGGCCTGTACGACCACGGGCAGCGTGACCAGCGAGGCGGCAAAGCCGATGCTGCACTGGCCGGTGAGCACGGCGGTCGCGGCGATGAGCAGCCCGCAGGCAGCGGCCGCGAGCATCAAAACCAGCACCTCGCCCAGGTCCAGTCCCTGGCTTACATCAAACATGGCAGACAGCATCCGCGATTCCTCCCTTCGCCGCGGCAGGACGCACGGCGCGTGTTTGCCCCGCGCACAAGCTCCGCTCGTAGACGCGGCCATATTTGGAAAACGACGTCTGACGGATGCCGTATTGATCCAGCGCCGCGCACAGCCACATGGGGATGGCCCGCGCGGTCTTGACCTCCATCAGCCGCATCCCGGGCGAAAGCAGCGGCTCGCCCTCCGCGCCCAGACGCAGGTCAAGGTCCGTGCGGCGGCTGCGGATGTTGCGGTCAATGGTGATGCGCAGCCTGTCGGGGCTCGGCTCCATCTCTGCGTAGGCGGTGCGGTCATAGGCCAGCACGACGGCGGGATGGAGGCGGTAGCGGCTGAGCATGTAGGCGATCTCCCGGCCGATCTGACCGTCCGCTTTGTCCACGGCGCCACGCGCCAGACATTCCATCGCATGCGCCAGGGACATGCGCACCCGGCGCTTGTAGACGACGCCGCTCACCTTTTTCTTGATCTCCAGGAACACGTCGTCCTCCTCTCCGGGCACGCCGTAGCTGCGCAGGCGCAGCTTTTCCTTGTAGACAGGTTTTTCCAGGCTGCGACGGATGAGCAGGCTGTCGGCGGTGTCCAGGTAGAGGCTGAGGATGGTGCTCTCGCCGTAGCGGTCCATCTCCATATATTCGATCAGCACGCGCATCAGGCCGTCGTACTGCCGGGGCGTCAGCAGGAATTTGCGCTCCACGCGCTCAAACACATACGTCACGTTTCCCATTCAATCAGCTCCCTTCGACCTTGCCATTGAACGGCGGCCCCAGGTCCGCCGCCCTCCTTGCGGGGGTACGGGGCAAAGTATAGCCGCTCTTTGTGTAGGACGGGTGAACGCGGGATGACGGGAAGAAAAAGCCGGGATGGAAATTCTCGGTTGCCCGACGCTGTACAATTCCTGCACTTTTGACATGCGCGCATTGCAACCGGGCGGGCGAGTCCTTATACTAAACACAGTGCGTCCCGTCGGAGGCGGGCCGTGAACACAGGGAAGAAGCACGGAGGACCAAAGGCATGAACGTAACGAAGAAGATTCTTTCCGCCCATTTGGTATCGGGCGAGCTCAGGCCGGGCAGCGAGATCGCCATCCGCATCGACCAGACGCTCACGCAGGACTCCACCGGCACCATGGCCTATTTGCAGTTTGAGGCCATGGATGTCAAGCGCGTCAAGACCGAGCGCAGCATGGCCTACATCGACCACAACACCCTCCAGACCGGCTTTGAAAACGCGGACGACCACCGCTATATCGCAAGCGTCGCCCGCAAGCACGGCATCTATCTGAGCAAGCCCGGCAACGGCATCTGCCACCAGGTGCAGCTGGAGCGCATCGGCAAGCCCGGCAAGACGCTGCTGGGCAGCGACAGCCATACCCCCACCGGCGGCGCGCTGGGCATGATCGCCATCGGCGCGGGCGGGCTGGATGTGGCGGTGGCCATGGGCGGCGGCGCGTATTATCTCAGCTGCCCCAGCGTGGTCAGCGTCCGCCTCACGGGCCGCCTCAGCCGCGGCGTGGCCGCCAAGGACGTGATTTTGGAGCTGCTGCGCCGCCTCACCGTCAAGGGCGGCGTGGGCAAGGTGATGGAGTACACGGGACCGGGCGTGGAGACGCTGTCCATCCCCGAGCGCGCGACCATCGCCAACATGGGCGCGGAGCTGGGCGCGACGACCTCGGTCTTTCCCTCGGACGAGGTGACGCGCGCCTTTTTGAAGGCGCAGGGCCGCGAGGCGGATTTCGTGCCCCTGGCCCCGGACCCGGACGCCACGTATGACGAGGCGGTGGAGATCGACCTCTCGGCGCTGGAGCCGATGGTGGCGCTGCCGCATATGCCCGACAACGTAAAGACCGTGGCCGAGGCCGGGCCCATTCATGTGGACCAGGTGTGCATCGGCTCGTGCACCAACTCCAGCTACCTGGACATGATGCGCGTAGCCGCCATTTTGAAAGGCAAGACCGTTAGCCCCGACGTGTCGCTGGTTATCGCGCCGGGGAGCCGGCAGGTGCTCAGCATGCTCAGCGCCAACGGCGCGCTGCATGACATGATCGAGGCCGGCGCGCGCATCTGCGAGACGGCGTGCGGCTTTTGCATCGGCATGGGCCAGAGCCCCTGCACCAACGCCGTGAGCGTGCGCACCAACAACCGCAACTTCTTCGGCCGCAGCGGCACCAAGAGCGCGGGCATCTATCTGGTGAGCTGCGAGACCGCCGCCGCCACCGCCCTGACCGGGGTGCTGACCGACCCGCGCGGCGTGGACGCCGATCTGGACGTGGTCATGCCGGACAGCTTCCTCTACAACGACAACCTCATCATCCCGCCCGCCGCCGAGGACGAGGCGGAGGCGGTCGAGGTCGTCCGCGGCCCCAACATCAAGCCCTTCCCCAAGGCGGAGGCGCTGGCTAAGAGCCTCTCGGGCAAGGTGCTGCTCAAGATGGAGGACAACATCACCACCGACCACATCATGCCCTCCGACAGCTCGCTCCTGCCCTTCCGCAGCAACATCCCCAAGCTCAGCGAGCACTGCCTCACGCCCGTGGACCCCACCTTCCCCGAGCGGGCGAAGGCGGAGGGCGGCGGCTTCCTGCTGGCGGGTCAGAACTACGGGCAGGGCTCCAGCCGCGAGCACGCGGCGCTGGTGCCGCTCTACCTCAAGGTGCGCGGCGTGCTGGCCAAGAGCTTTGCCCGCATCCACCGCGCCAACCTCATCAACAACGGCATTTTGCCCCTGGAATTCGTGGATGAGGCGGATTGCGACCGCTTCTCGCAGGGGGACGAGATCGCCCTGGAGGGCGTGGCCGAGCGGGTGCGAAAGGGCGAGAGCCGCGTGCCCGTGACCAACGTAACCCAGGGCTTCACGGCGCAGATGAAGCTGGAATTGACCGAGCGCCAGCGCGGCATGATCCTCGCCGGTGGCCTCATCAACATGATTTCCCAACAGAATCGGTAAAAAAAGCGGCGCGGCGGGTTTTTACCCGCCGCGCCACAGTTATTTGCGAATCCCCAGCGCCATGTCCCGAAACAGGCCCGGTGTGCCTTCCAGCTCCCGGTAGGTGCCCCGCTGCACGATGCGGCCCCTGTCCATAACGATGATCTCATCGCAGTTTTGCAGGGTGGACAGGCGGTGCGCGATGGAGATGACCGTGGTGCCGCACTCCTCCTTGAGCTTTTCGATCTCGGCCTGGATGCGCTTTTCGGAGGTGTTGTCCAGCGCGGAGGTCGCTTCGTCCAGGATCAGGATGCGCGGCTTTTTGAGAAAGACCCGGGCCAGGGCGATGCGCTGGCGCTGGCCGCCGGAGAGGTTGGTGCCGCCCTCGGCCAGCTCGAAATCATAGCCGCCGTCGAGCTTTTCGATGTCGGCGGCGATGTTGGCCCTGCGCGCGGCCTCCCGGACCTCCTCGAGGGAAACCTCGCGCTTCATGCCATAGCAGATGTTGCGGCGAACCGTGTCCGCGGTCAGAAACGGCGTCTGGGGCACCAGCGCGACGTTTTCGGCCAAAGTGGCGCGAGAGAGCGAATCCAGCGGCACGCCGCCCAGCAGCACCTCGCCC
>CALVKX010000127.1 GCA_944333375.1 uncultured Eubacteriales bacterium | reverse complement strand
AAGCGGCCTGATGGGCCTGGCAGGCGCCGGGGGAGAAGCGCACGCCGTCCTGCCCCGTAGCCTGCCAACGGTTATTTTGCTGTTTGCCAGCAGCCTTCTGGCAGGCGGGGGCTTCGGCGCGCTGCTCTACGCGCCTCGTAAGGCCATCGTCTGGGGCGGGCTGTTGGGTTGTGCGGGCTATCTTTGCTATGGCGCGGCACTGACGGCGGGCGCCGCCGAGACGGCGGCGATGTTCCTCGGCGCATTGGTGGCGGCGCTGGGCGCGCAGATCGCAGCGCGGCGGCTGAAGATGATCGCCACGGTCTTTGTGACGATCGCCATTTTGCCTCTGGTTCCGGGCGTGGGGCTGTACCGCGCCATGAGCGCTCTGGCCACGGGCGATATGGTCGCGGGGGCGTCCATCGCCGCGCACACCATGGCGTTGATCGTCATGATCGCTCTGGGCATCGGCCTGGGCACGGCGCTGGTGGGCGCGGACCGGGGCGTGAGGCGCTGAAAGGAAGGGAAAGGCGATGACGCATACGCTGGAAAAGCCCTCCGCGACGAGCGCGGGGCTGATGAACGCTTCGATGCTGCTGTATCTGTTTTGGCTGCTGCTGCCCGCGGTGCAGACCACGGGACGCGCGTTTACGGGCGCGGCGGCGGTGGCGCTGTTTGGCGCGGGGGTGCTGCTGGACGGCGCCTGGCTGCGGGCGCACTGGCCCAGGACGCTGCTGCGCGCGCTGTGCGCGGCGCTGATGCCGGTGATTTTGCGCGCTTTTTTGCGGCGGGGCGGCGAGAACGGGGCGGGCTTTTATGTCCAGCAGGCCATGTTCTGGTTCCCGGTGGTCTTCGCGGGCTATGCGCGCGAGCGCGGCGACAGCCGACTGTGGCGCGGGGTACGCGCCTTGCTTTTGTGCGTGATGACCGTGACCACGCTGACCACCATCGGCTGGCTCATTCAGGGGATGCTGCGCGGCGGCCGCGTTTACGCCTATTCACGCTCGCTGGGGTATGCGGGCGGCGGCGAGGAGCAGGCCGCCTATCTCAAGGAGCTGATGCTGCGCAACATCGGCGGCTATGACTTCATCTATGCCACGGTGGCCGCCCTGCCGCTGACCTGTCTGGGCATCCAGCGCAGCGCGGGATGGCGGCGCGCGGCCCTGTGCGCGCTGCTGGCGGCGCAGGTGGTGATGGTGGCGCTGTCGCAGTACACCTATGCCATGCTGTTTATGGCGGCCATTGTGGCGATGGAGGGGATTGCGCTGGCCGTGCGCGCCGCATCGCGCGGGCGCGTGGGCCTGGGTCCGTCGCTCCTGTGGGGCGCGCTGCCGCTTTTGCTTGCCTTCCTGCTGCGCGAGCCCCTGACCGCGCTGGCCGCCAGCGTTTGCGAGCGGCTCGGGCTGACCAGTTTCGCCTTCAGCTTCCGCCAGCTCCTGCAGGCGATGCAGGGCGGCGTGACCAGCGCGGATTCTCGCCTTGGCTACTATCTGACGGCACTGGAGGGCTTCGGCCGCTCCCCGCTGGTGGGAAGCCTGTTTGCGGGTGAAAAGCTGCTCAGCCAGCACAGCGACCTTCTGGACGCGCTCAGCGGCACAGGGCTGCTCGGAACGGCGTTGATGGGTGGCATGGTGTATCTTATGGGACGCGGGGCGCTCAAGGGGCTGAAAAAAAGCCCCGCGAGGGCGCAGCTGGTCCTCGTGGGGCTGGCGGTGGCCGCGACCGCGCTGCTTGGCACGGTGGTGTACAGCCGCGATATTCCATCGGTGGCCATGATGGGCGCGCTGCTGGTGCTGGAGGGTGAGGCCGCGCGGGCCTAACGGACCTCGCGCACGGTCAATACGCCGTCGGCCACGGTGAAACGCACGTCCCGGCCGGCAAAGCGCATGCCGTACACGCGCTCCGGCTCGTGCTGGTATCCCGGCCGGGGGTCCTGCGCGAGCACGTCCAGCAGGGACTGGCGTTTGTCGGGCGGGATGGCGTCCAGCGCGCCCTTTGCAAAGCGTACCTCCAAAAGCGCCTCTTCCGCGCCTCTGGCAAAGCCTCCCCGGGCCTGCGGATGGCTGTCGGTATAGGGCAGGTAGGGCTTGAGATCCAGAATCGGGGTGCCGTCCATCAGGTCGGCCCCGCATACATGCAAAACGGGCCCCAGCACGGGGTCCGTTTCCACACGCTCCAGACGTACCGAGGACAGGCCGATGGGGTTGGGCCTAAAGGGTGAGCGCGAGGCAAACACGCCCACCCGCGCGTTGCCTCCGAGCTTCGGCGGACGCACCGTGGGCGACCAGCCCTGGCCGGCGCACTGGGAGAACTGCCAGATCAGCCACAGATGGCTGAATCCCTCCAGCCCCCGCACGGCCTCGGGGCTGCGGTAGGCGGGCTCAAACACCACGCGCGCCTCAAGGCTGTCCACCAGTCCGCTCTGGCGCGGGATGCCGAACTTGGAGTCAAAATCCGTGCGGATATGGGCGATGATGTTCAGCGTTATCGTTTCACACATGGTGGCTCCTTTATTCTTCCAGCGCCTCCAGCAGCGACAGGCTTCGGATATGCCACTGGTTGTTTTCCTTGACCATGGTGGCGCTGTAACGGCCGCCCTGCCATTTGGGCGGCGACTCATATCCGTCGCCGTACAGCGCGCGTGCCGCCTCGGCATAGTCGCCGTCCACGCGCCCGTCGATGCGCGGGATGGTTTCGGTAAATTCCACCCGGGCCGTGCTCTCCCACGGCCAGCACCACATCCACGTCATCTCCAGCCGGTGGTCGATGCCGCGGATGGTGTAGTACGTATAGGGGCTTCGGCCGTCGATGGCCAAAAGCAGGTTTTCGTCCCGTTGCAGATAGCTGCCCTGAAAAAATTTGGTCAGCTCCGACGCATCCTCGCCCATCATGATGACCTGGGCGCGCTTGGCCATGCCGTCCTTGAGCACGATGTAAATATTGGAGGCGTTCATGGCATAGTAAAACGTGACCGTGAACAGGCCCAGCAGCACCGTAATCAGCAACAGACGCCCTGCCAGATACCAGATGAAGCGGCGCAGCTTGCGCATCGGCGTGCCCCCCTTTCCTCGAAAGCGTGCCACCATTATAGCAAAGCGCGGGCGTTTTCGCAATCGAAGGCTTTGTAAAACCGGGTTGCACAAAGCCCGAACAAGTGGTATCATGCCCGTGACGAAAGTCGGGGGAGGGTATGCCTGATGAGCAAGCGGTATGAAACGGTCATCTTCGACCTGGACGGGACGCTGCTGAATACGCTGGAGGACCTGACCAACGCCGTCAACCACGCCATGCGTGAGAGCGGCTATCCCGAGCGCACGCTGGAGGAGGTGCGCCGGTTTGTGGGAAACGGCGTGGGAAAGCTGATCCAGCGGGCGCTGCCGCCCTCCGCGGACGGGGACGCAGAGGCGTATCAGGAGACGCTGCAGGCGTTCAAGAGCTATTATGCGCGCCACAACAACGATACCACCGCGCCCTACGAGGGAATTGAGGCGCTGCTTGAGCGCCTGCACGCGGCAGGCGTGCGCCTGGCCATCGTCTCCAACAAGAACGACCCCAATGTCAAGGCGCTGGCGCGCGACTATTTCAGCCGCTGGATCGGCCTGGCGGTCGGGGAGCAGGAGGGCGTGCGGCGAAAGCCCGCGCCGGACACCGTTCTGATGGTGATGCGGGAATGGGCCTGCGATCCCGCCACCGTCCTGTATGTGGGCGACAGCGGCGTGGATGTAGAAACCGCGCACAATGCGGGCGTGGATTGCGCGGCGGTCTGCTGGGGCTTCCGCTCCGAGGACGAGCTGCGCGCCGCAGGGCCGACGGCGCTGTTCCACAGCCCCGGGCAACTGGGGGATTACATTCTGGGTGAGATTTCTGAAAAACGCTGAAAATCAAAGAAAAAAAGAGATTTCGTGAGAAACGGGCGCCTTTTTCCGGGTGCCCTGCTTTTATTCTGACTATCTTTGACCAAAATTATGCTCACGAGAGCATTGACTATCTTTGACCATTTGAGTATACTAACAGCGTGGTCAGGAGGAAAGGACCCGGGGAAAGCCCCGAAGCCTCCGGACCATGAAAACAAACCATTACCACACCGCGCGGCATACGCCGCATTTGTAAGGAGGATGCTTTATGTATACAATCGTTCCGTTCCATCGTGCCATGAATACCGCTTTCGCCCCGCTGTTCAACGATCATTTCATGCGTGAGTTCTTTGACATGGACGGCGCGCCGGAGATGCGCGTGGACGTGCGTGAAAAGGACGGCGCGTATCTGCTGGAGGCCGACCTGCCCGGCGTGAAGAAGGAGGACATCAGCCTTGACGTCAACGACGGCGTGCTGACCATCAGCGCCGACATCAACCAGGAGAAGAAGGAAACCAGGGAAGGCTACGTGTGCAGCGAGCGCCGCTGCGGCCACGTGGAGCGGTCCTTCAACCTCGAGGGCATCGACGTAAACGGCATCAAGGCCGACTACCGCCATGGCGTCTTGATGGTGCGCCTGCCCAAGGAGAAGGCGGAGGAGAAGAAAAACGGCTTCAAAATCGCCATTGGTGATGCTGTCGGCAAGCTTTCCGACGGGGAGTAACCGTTGGTCTGAGACAACCGACGGATTTAAACGGACGGGGCATCGGAATTTCCGATGCCCCGTTGTCATTGCTTTTTTGCTTGAAGCGCAGCTTTATGCAGTGCGGAGAAAAGCGATCTGTTCAGGCGTTGAGGCTGGAGAGATACGAACGCAGCCGCGCCGCGTCGCCGTCCTGGAAGCAATAGCCCTGCATGCCGATGCTCTCCGCGCCCCGGATGTTGCGGGGCAGGTCGTCAATGAACAGACATTCCGACGGCTCCAGCGAGAAGCGGTCGCACAGGCGGCGGTAGATGGCTGGGTCGGGCTTCATGAGCCGTTCTTCGCAGGAGAGAATCTGGCCGCTGAAACGGTCATAGTAGCTGATCTTGTAGCAGAACTTGTGGAAGGTGAAGCCCGTGTTGCTCAGGATGTAGAGCCTGATCCCCCGGTCCAGCAGGTCCTTTTGCACAAGGTCCATGCCTTCCTTGGGATAGAGCGCGTCCAGATACCAGTCGGAGAGGATTTCCGGCACCAGCCGCTTGAGCTCGGGGTCCGAAAGGCGGCTCTGGGCGCGGGGGGCGTACTCGGCGTCCTTCATCAGGCCGCCGTCGATGAGCTGACACCATTCCGGGTCCCAGAAAATCGCGTCGCACACCTCCTGCGCACGCTCCCGACCCGCGTGGCGGATGCAGCTCAGCAGGGGATCATGTACCAGCAGGACCATACCCATGTCAAAAACGACGTTGCGAATCATTTGCGGATGCCTCCTTTGTATCACGGGCGGTTGACGAGATCGTACATCAGGATGGCCGCGGCCACGGCGGCGTTGAGCGACTCCGTCCCGCCCCGCATGGGGAGGCGGAAGCGGTGCGTGCAGGCGTCCCGGGCCTGCGGACTCAGACCCGCGCCCTCGTTTCCGATGAGGACGCACAGTTTTTGGGGCATCGGCCCGCGGCGGTAGAAATCCTCGCCGTCCAGCGCTGCCGCGAGGGTGGCGTAGCCGCGCCCGTTGAGCATGCGCACCGCTTCGGCCGCCTCCTGAACATTGCACAGCGGCACGCGAAACACGCTGCCCATCGTGGCCCTGAGCGCCTTGGGGCCGAAGGGGTCGGCGCAGCCGGGTGTAAGCAGACAGCCGTCAAAGCCCGCCGCGTCCAGGGTTCGCAGGATGGTCCCCACATTGCCGGGGTCCTGCACGTTTTCCAGCAGCACCAGCCGCGCCCCCAGGGCTTCCGGCACAGGGGCCGGGGGCATGGCGCAGACCGCCGCGATGCCCTGCGGCGTCTTGACCTGCGAAATCGCCGCCAGCACGTGCGCGGGCACGGCGTAGCAGGCGGCCTGCGGCGCGAGGGCGATCAGGGCCGCGTAAGCCTCCAGCCGCCTCTCATCCACAAACACCGCCTGTACCCGCTCGGGGCAGGCGGAGAGCGCCTCGCCCACCAAGTGTTCGCCGTCCAGCAGGAACGCGCCCCGACAGGCGCGCTCCCGCACGTCGCGCAGGGCGCGGGCGGCTTGGACGGCGGGATTTTTGAGGCTCGTGACCGCTTTCATCACATGCGCTCCGGGGCTTCCATGCCGATCAGCCAAAGGCCGGTATGGATGGTGTCGCGCACGGCG
>CALVKX010000126.1 GCA_944333375.1 uncultured Eubacteriales bacterium | reverse complement strand
GTGGGCGCCGGCGTCGGGACGGGCGTTGCGCTCGGCTCCGTTGTGGGCGCCGGCGTCGGGACGGGCGCTTCGGTCGGTTCCACGGTCGGTACGGGCGTCGCGGTTGGCTCCACAGGTGAAGGAGGGGTTATTTCAGGCTGGCAGGTTGTGGCGCAGCCGTTGCTCTGCCGGTAGGGCCAGCCTTTAAAACCGAACTGCGAGGACGGCGCGCCAGAGGCGAGCGCTGTGGCGCCGGTCAAAAGGCAGATCGTCAGCAAAGTGGCCGTCAGCTTTCGTTTTGCGTTCATGAGACACCTCCGCTATTTCGTTGATGCGTCAAAGACGTAATACAATCGTAATAAATAATACTTATTTTTGCAATAAAATTACCACTTCGTTTCCATGGCAATGATTCCAAGGGGCGAAGGCCCACCCATCATAGAGGAGGAACACAGAGATGAAACTCGTCAAATGTCCCCGCTGCGAACTCAATTATATTCAGGAGAATGAAAAGCTTTGCAAGGTCTGCCTGCGCGAGCTCAAGGGCTCGCAGGTGGAGGATGAGATGGAACTGTGCTCCGTGTGCAATGCCGCCCCCGCGCTTCCTGGCCGCGACGTATGTCTGAGCTGCTTGAAGGAAATGACCAGCGGCGGCAGCGACACCGATACGGACGAGACGCCCACCGTGGTGGACGAGAGCACCATCGGTCTCAATTCCGTGAGCACGATGGATGAGATCATCCCGCAGATCCATGAGGATATTCCCGAAAATGAATTTGGCGATATCGAAAGCGAGCTCTCTCTGGAGAGTGTGATTGAGGACGAGGAGAACGAGGACGAGGACGACGAGGACGACGACCTGTAAGCCTCCCCTAAGGAAATGAGGGAAGAATGTCGATTTTTGCTATTGGCGATCTCCACTTGCCGGGTCATGCGCAAAAGCCCATGAATGTCTTCGGCAGCCACTGGGATCGCCATTTTGAAACCATCAGCGAGCACTGGCGGCGGATGGTCGCCCCCACGGACGTGGTGCTCATTCCCGGCGATATCAGCTGGGCGATGCAGCTTGAGGAAGCGATGGACGATCTGCGGGCCATCGCGGCCCTGCCGGGAAAAAAGCTCCTCCTGCGCGGTAACCACGACTACTGGTGGAGCTCGCTGAGCAAGCTGCGTGCGGCGCTGCCACAGGACATGCTCGTCATTCAGAACGACGCGGTGAAGCTGGACGGGCATGTTTTTTGCGGCACCCGAGGCTGGACCTTTCCCACGCCTCAGCAGCCCCTCGGGGAGCAGGATGAAAAGATCTTCCGGCGGGAATTGATGCGGCTTCGCATGTCGCTGGATCAGGCGGTCAGGCTGGCGGGCGAGGACGTGACGGTCATGATGCACTATCCGCCCCTGTTTGCGGACGGGATCGGAACGGCCTTTACTGACATACTGGAGGAATATGCCGTCAATCGCGTGGTCTACGGCCATCTGCACGGAGCGGGCATCAAGATCGCCTTCCGCGGCCTGCGCGGGGGCATTGATTACGTGCTGGCCTCCTGTGACGCGCTGGGGTTTTGTCCGGTGCAGGTGGCGCCAAAACAAATCTAAACTTTGATTAACAGTTATTTAATAAGTTTGTAATAATTAAAGAAAAACGCTTGTTCCCATAGCTCGCAATCCTTTATGAAGAAAGGAATTGCGGGCTTTTTTTGCTGATCGATAATTTGTGGCGAACGGGCGTTCTCACAAGCGCACTTTTTTTATGTGTCGTTTGTTGCATTTTGGAAGAAGATCCCAAGAATGGGGCGTTGACTTTGAAAACAAAAGTGGAGCATAATGGTGACACGGCCCTAAAAAGGGTGGCAAGTGGAGGAAAACGGGGAGCGGGGTGACGGAAGTGGACGAGGAACGGCGTGCGGACGCGCCCGGGCCGCAGGAACGCCCCCGACCCAAAAGATTCACGTTTTTCGGCAGTTACGACCATTCCATCGACGCCAAAGGCCGCATCATCGTTCCCAACGCCTACCGCAAGGCGTTGGGGGAGAGCTTCACCATCACCGTCAGCCTCGACGACAGAGGCATCGCGCTATATCCCGACGAGGCGTTTGAGGGCATGGTGGACGAGCTCTACGCCCTCAACCGCCGCAAGCCGGCCGTGCAAAAGCAGCTTGACCACGTCGCCAGGTTCAGCTATCCCGGCATGCAGGCGGACAACCAGGGGCGCGTGCTTCTGCCCGTGAAGCTGCGTCAGTATGTGCTGGGCGATGCGCGGGATGTGGAGATCAGCGGCGCGCTGGACCACATCCGCATCGTGGAGAGCGCCGTGGCGCAGGAAGAGGACCGCTATTACAAGGCGCACCGGGACGAGATTCTCGATGAAATCGGAAACCTTGAAGAATAAGCCGGAAGGGAGACAAAGGCATGTCGCAGTACGAACCCATGTATGACAGCTTCAGCCACGCAGGACGAGGCGGCTATGTGCCCACGCCGCGAATGAGCGTGTCCTCCAGCGTCTACCTGCCCGGAAGCGATGTGGACCTCCAGACGGGCTGGCTCAAGCCAGACCGGCAGCGGCGCTGCCGCACGCAGGGCAAGCGGCTGGAGATCGAGCGGCTCAGGCAGGAGGAGGCGGCGTTGCAGGCTTCCATCCAGCGGGAGATGAGCAAGGGGGGCGTGCGCATCTCCATGCGCCTTGGCATTTTTCTCACGGCGCTGCTTCTCTTTGTCTGCGGGCTTTGCGTGCTTTTGCAGCAGGGCGTGATCGCCGAGCGGCAAAAGACCATCAACCGGCTGGAGCGTTCCATCGCGGACTGCCGCAGCCAGAACGACGCCCTGCAGACACAGATCGACGAGGCTTCGGACGCGGCCACCATCTGCTACGCCGCCGCGCGTGACCTCAACATGATCCCCGCGGAATCGGCTGAGGCCATCCATCTGGTGGCCATGGACACGCGCCCGTTGAGCGCCGCCTCCACGTCCGCCCAGACGACGGCCGTCAGCGGGGAGGGGACCCAGCAGGCGAGCGGCTATGTCGCCGCCGCGGCCGCAAACTGATTTTGCCGCCTGAAAAGCCTTTGCGTCGAAACCGTCATAATGCCGCGCGACGGCGCATACATCCCCCATATCAAGCATAATGGGGGAAGGTAGCATGCCGACCGAACTGCACATCCGCAAGCGGGCCTTTGCGCTGCTGATGATGATCGCGTTTCTCTTTTCGATGCTGGTGCTTCGCATCGCCTATCTGACCACGGCGCGCTCGGCGGAGCTGACCCGGCGCGGCATCAGCCAGTGGACGCGCGAGGGCACGGTCTATGCCCGGCGCGGCTCCATACTGGATACCAACGGGCAGACGCTGGTGGTGAGCGCGACGGCCTATATCGTCAGCGCCGACCCGCGCAAGGTATCGGACATATCTTTGTTTACGCAAACGGTATGTCCGATTTTGGATTTATCGGAGGAGAGCGTGGCGCAGAAGCTGTCGGACCGCACCAAGGCCTCGGTCATCCTCAAGCGACAGGTGGCGCGGGAGAAGGCCGATGAGCTGCGTTCCCTCCAGGCCGGCGCGGAGGGGGCGGTGGCCGAGCAGCTAAGCGCCCTGCTCTTTGACGAGGATGTGCGGCGCGCCTACCCCCGGGGCGCGTTTCTGACCCAGACGCTGGGGCTGACCAACGTGGACAGCGTGGGACAGTCCGGGCTGGAATTGCAGTATGAAAGCCTTCTGCGCGGCACGGCGGGCATGAGCCTTCGCAGCGTGGACGGCAAATCCCAGCCCATCTACGACAGCGGCAACCTCTACATCGAGCCCCAGGACGGCAACAGCATCCGCCTTACCATCGACGCCACCATCCAGGAGATCTGCGAGAAGGCCATGCGCGAGTGCTATGATGTCAACAAGGCGCAGGCTGTCCACCTCATCGCCATGGACCCCTATACCGGCGCGATTCTGGCCATGTGCTCCAAGCCCGATTACGACCCCAACGACCCTCCCCGCGAGCAGCTTGACGCCCTCCAGCGGCTCATGCGCATCCGCCTCATCTCCGACGCCTACGAGCCGGGCTCCACCTTCAAGATCCTCACTGCCGCCGCGGCGCTGGACGCGGGGGTGACGGACCCCGAGGACGGCTTCTACTGCTCGGGCAAGATCAAGGTGGACGGCGACACCATCCGCTGCTGGGGAAGCCCCCACAAGGCCGAGACCATGGCCGAGGCATTGCAAAACAGCTGCAACCCCGTGTTTGTGGAGCTGGCGCTGCGCCTGGGCACAGAGCGGATGTATCAGTATCTGCACGCCTTCGGCCTGGGTCAGAAAACGAATGTTGACTTACAGGGGGAGGGAAGTGGTATACTAATACCCGTACATTCCGTCAAGAATGTGGACCTTGCGCGCATCGGCTTCGGGCAGAGCGTCGCGGTCACGCCCATCCAGATGCTCACGGCGGCGTGCGCGGTCATCAACGGCGGACGGCTGATGCAGCCCTATCTGCTCAAGGAGGCCGTCGCGCCGGACGGCACGGTGCTCTACCGCACCCAGCCAAAGGCCGTCTCCACCCCCATCTCCGAGGAGACCAGCGCCACCATGCGCGAGCTTTTGGAAGCGGTGGTTTCCGAGGGCGGCGCGCGCAACGCGGCCATCGAGGGCTACCGCATCGGCGGAAAGACGGGCACGGCGCAGGTCTACAAGGACGGCCGCATCGTGCGCGACGTGCACATCGGCTCGTTTCTGGGCTTTGCGCCCGCGGACGATCCGCGTATCGCGCTGCTCATCATCGTCGATGAGGCGGACGTGCCGGTGGACTACGGCGGCACCACGGCCGGTCCCTTCGCTAGACAAATCCTTGCGGATGTGTTACCTTATCTTGGGATCAAACCCACCAGCGAGGACAGCCGTGAGGAGATCGCCGTGCAGGACGTGGTGGGACAGCCGCTCTGGCAGGCGCGCAAGACGCTGGCCGAGCAGGGCTTCCGCGTGCTGGACGACGGCGCGGGCGAAACCGTGACCGCCCAGATGCCAAGCGCCGGTGGCAAGCTCATCGAAGGCGGCCAGGTCATGCTCTACACCTATACCGACGAGTTGCCAAAGACCGAGGAGCTGGTCTGCGTGCCGGACGTCGCGGGCCTGTCCATCGCGCAGGCCGCCTCGCTGCTTCGCCAGCGGGGGCTGGATATGACCATCGAGGGCACGGGCTTCGCCGTCCGGCAGGACCCGGCGGCGGGGCAGTACGCGCAGCAGGGCGACATGGTGAAAGTTGCCTTTGAAATGCCCAATCCATAGAGGATGGAGGAATACGGATGCTATTGAAGGAACTGCTCTGCGACGTGCCCGGCGTTTTGGAAACGCGCGGGGACGTGTCGGCGGAGATTGAGGCGCTGGTCACCGACAGCCGTGAAAAGTCGGAAAAGGGCCTGTTCTTCTGCATCAGCGGCATGCGCTTTGACGCGCATGACTTTGCGCAGCAGGCCGTGGACAACGGCTGCGTCGCGCTGGTGGTGGAGCGCTTTGTGGATTGCCCGGCTGTGCAGGTGCGGGTTGACAACGCCCGGCGCGCCACGGCCTATATCGCCGCCGCGTTCTACGGCCATCCCGAGCGCAGCTTGCGCATGGTGGGCGTGTGCGGAACCAAGGGCAAGACGACCACGACCTTCCTGATGAAGGCCATTTTGGAGAAGGCCGGCTTCAAGACCGGCCTGATCGGCACCACCGGCAACCTCATCGGCGAGCGCAGCCTGCCCAGCAACATGACCACGCCCGACCCCGTCGATTTGCATCGGTGCCTCAGGCAGATGGTGGACGAGGGCGTGGAGGCGGTGAGCATGGAGGTCAGCGCCCACGCCGTGGATATGCACCGCGTGGACGGCATCACTTTCGAGGCGGCCTGCTATACGAATTTTTCGCAGGACCATCTGGACTATTTCGGTACCATGGAGAACTATTTTAAGACCAAGAAGCGCTTTTTCCTCCAGGGCTCGGCCCTCAACGCCGCCCTCAACGCAGATGAGGAGACCAGCGCCTCCATCATCCAGGACCTCAAGGTGCCCTACCTCACCTACGGCATCAGCGCCGACGCGGACGTCTTTGCCCGCGACATCGAGATCTCCGAGGACGGCGTGGCTTTCTCCATCCTGCTGCGCGGCCTGGAGGAGATGCACATCTCCATGCACCTCACCGGCATGTTCAACGTCTACAACGCCCTGGCCGCCGCCTCCCTGGCGATGATCCTGGGCATCGACAAAAACGCCATCCGGGAGGGCCTGGAAAGCGT
>CALVKX010000125.1 GCA_944333375.1 uncultured Eubacteriales bacterium | reverse complement strand
AGTCAGAAGCTGTCCTCGGCGCTCTCCAAGCTGACGGGACGCGGCAAGCTGACCGAGCAGGCCGTCCGCGAGGGCATGCGCGAGGTGCGCATGGCGCTTCTGGAGGCCGACGTCAACTACCTGGTCGTCAAGGACTTCTGCAAGCGGGTCACGGAGCGCTGCGTGGGCCAGCAGGTGCTGGACAGCCTTTCGCCCGCCCAGCAGGTCATCAAGATCGTCAACGAGGAAATGACCGCCCTGATGGGCACGGAAAACGCGCGGCTGACCTGGTCGTCCAGCGTGCCCACCATCTATATGCTCTGCGGCCTGCAGGGCGCGGGCAAGACCACCATGGCCGCCAAGCTGGCCAACTACCTGCAAAAGACGGGCAAGAAGCCCCTGCTGGCCGCGTGCGACATCTACCGCCCCGCCGCCATCAAGCAGCTGCAGGTGGTGGGCCAGCAGGTCAACGTGCCGGTGTATGAGCACGGCACGCAGGACCCGGTCAAGACGGCGCTGGAGGCCGTCGAGCATGCGCGCAGCTACGGCCGCGACGTGCTCATCATCGACACCGCCGGCCGCCTGCACATCGACACCGAGCTCATGGAGGAGCTCAGGCGCGTCAAGGCCGCGGTCAAGCCTCAGGAGATCCTCTTCGTGGTGGACGCCATGACCGGTCAGGACGCGGTCAACGTGGCCAAGACCTTCGACGAGTCGCTGGGCATCGACGGCGTGATCCTCACCAAGCTCGACGGCGACACCCGCGGCGGCGCGGCCCTATCCATCAAGGCCGTGGTCGGCAAGCCCATCAAGTTCTCCGGCACGGGCGAGAAGCTCTCCGACATCGAGCCCTTCCACCCCGACCGCATGGCCAGCCGCATTTTGGGCATGGGCGACGTGATGACGCTCATCGAAAAGGCGCAGGAGGCCTTTGACGGCGAGGAAGCCGAAAAGCTGGTCAAAAAGGGCTCGCGCGACCAGCTCACCTTGGAGGACTTCCTCAGCCAGATGCAGCAGATGAAGAAGATGGGCGGCCTGCAAAGCATGCTGAGCATGCTGCCGGGCGTGGGCAACAAGCTATCCAACGTGGAAATCGACGACGACGCCATGAAAAAGCCCGAGGCCATCATCCGCAGCATGACCCCGCGCGAGCGCCGCAACCCCGGCATCCTCAACGCCAGCCGCCGCAAGCGCATCGCGGCGGGCAGCGGCACCACCGTACAGGACGTCAACGCCCTGGTCCGTCAGTTTGAGCAGGCCAAGGGCATGATGAAGCAGATGATGTCCTCCCGCGGCAAGCGCGGCCGCATGCGCCTGCCATTTTAAAACGGCCTGACATCACCCCCGCGTGATTTCAGATACAAACCAATGCAACAGCTATAGGAGGAAACAAAGCATGTCTGTGAAAATTCGCCTCAAGAGGATGGGTATGAAGAAAAAGCCGTTCTATCGCGTGGTTGTCGCCGACGAGCGCAGCCCCCGCGACGGCCGCTTCATCGAGGAGATCGGCTATTACGATCCCATGACCGAGCCCGCCACCGTCAAGATCGACGCCGAGAGCGCCAAAAAGTGGCTCAAGAACGGCGCGCAGCCCACCGACACGGCCCGCGCCCTGCTCAAAAAGAGCGGTGTGATCGAGGGCTGAGCGCATGAAAGAGCTCGTTGCGTACGTGGCGCGGTCGCTGGTGGACAACAAGGACGCCGTGACCGTTGAGGAGACCGTCGGACCCGAGGCCACGATCCTTGAGCTGCATGTCGCGCCCGAGGACATGGGCAAGGTCATCGGCAAGCAGGGGCGCATCGCCAAGGCGATCCGCGCCGTGGTGCGCGCCGCGACCGCCAAGGACCAAAAGCCCGTATTTGTTGAGATTCAGTAACCTTTTCAGACGCATTGGGCGCATCGGGGCAGACGCCTGTCCTGCTGCGCCCAATCTTTGTAAAAGCCAGGGAGCAAAGGTATGAAGCAAGCGTATCTGCTTCTGGGCGAGGTGGTGCGTCCGCAGGGCATCCGCGGAGAGATGAAGCTGAAGCACTATACCGACGACCCGGAGCGGTTTCTGGAATTGAAAACGGTCTACCGTGAGCATGCGGGGCACTATGAGCCCATCGGGGTTACGGGCGCGCGCGTGCGGGAGGACGACGTGTTTCTGACGCTGGAGGGCGTATGCGACCGCGACGCCGCGGAGGCGTTTCGCGGCGTCAGGCTGTGGGTGGACCGCGCCCATGCCCGCCGGCTTGGCGAGGACGAGGTGTTCATCGCGGACATTTTGGGCGCCGCGGCCTATGACACAAAAGGAGCGCAGCTCGGCACGCTGCGCGAGGTGCTCACCCCGGGCGGGGTGGACGTATTCGTGTTCGATACGCCCCGGGGCACGCTGATGGTGCCGGCGCTCAAGACGGTGCTGCTGGAGCTGGACGCGGAGGGCGGCAGGATCGTGCTGGACGAAGAACGGCTCAAAGAGGTCGCGCTGTATGAAGATCGCCGTTCTTAGCCTGTTCCCGGAGATGTTTGACGGCTTCCTCTCCGCCAGCATCATCGGCCGGGCGCGCGCGGAGGGCCTTTTGGACGTGCAGCCCGTGGACATTCGCCCCTACAGCGACAAAAAGCATAAGAATACCGACGATTATCCCTTTGGCGGCGGGGCGGGTATGGTGATGATGGCCCAGCCCATCGTGGACGCGGTGCGCGATCTGCGCGCCCGGGGCTATGGCGGACCGTGCATCTATTTAAGCCCGCGGGGCGCGCCGCTGACGCAGAAAAAGGTCGTGGCGCTTTCCGCCCTGGAGGGCATGATCCTTCTGTGCGGGCATTATGAGGGCGTGGACCAGCGCGCCATCGACCTGGTGGTGGATGAGGAGATCTCGCTGGGCGACTTCGTGCTCACCGGCGGCGAAATCGCCGCCATGGCGCTGGTGGACGCGGTGGCGCGCTATGTGCCGGGCGTTTTGGGCAGCGGGGAGAGCACGGAGGAGGAGAGCTTTTCCGACGGGCTTTTGGAGTACCCGCAGTATACCCGCCCGCGCGTCTTTGAGGGACTGGAGGCGCCCGAGGTGCTTCTCAGCGGCGACCATGCCAGGATCCGAACGTGGCGCAGGCAACAGGCGCTGCTGGCCACGCTGCGCGCCCGGCCGGACCTGTTTGAGGCGGCGCCGGTGACCGAGCGTGAGCGCGAATGGGCCTTGCGGGCCGCAAAGGAGGAATAGGATGCTGCTTCGCAGGCTGGTGGCGGCCTTTGCCCCGCTGCTCGTGTGCGCGCTGGCGTGCGCGGCTTTTCGCTGGCTGGACGGCTGGCTGGGCGCGGCAGGTTTCGCCGCCTTTCTCCTCAAGGGCGTGCTGCTGGGTGCGGCGCTGGCGCTCACGCTGCCGCTGGCGGGCGTGAGGGCGCGTACCAACGGCCTGACCGGCTGGCTGCTGCTCGGCGCGGGCGTGCTGGCGGCGGCGCTTGGGTATCAGTACCTGGAAAGCGCGGGCCTGGTGAGCGTCCCGGTGCTCAGGGCCGTGATGTCCATCAACGGGCAGGTGGTGCTCATCGAGGGCGCGGCGCTTGGCTACCTGTGTACGACATCGGCACTGTACCGGCAAAGACGCCCGCGTCCGGGCGGTGGGGAGCGCGCTGGAAAATGAGGCGCTCGATGTATTCCCCGCTGGTCAGCCCCTCGCGGGCCGACTGGGCCAGGGCCAGGTCGTAGGCGCTGCGGCTCAGCCGCAGGCAGACGCTCACCTTGTCGGGTGTGCAGCTTTCAAAGACGGATTCAAGGTCTGCCGTGTCCTTGAAAAATTTGCTTTTCATGCGCGTGTCCTCCTCCCCGGTCCGCGGCCGCATGTCTGCCGCGCCCGCCTTGGATCAGGATATGCGCCCCGTCGCAGCCGGGTTCGCGGCCATAGGTTGTCCCCGGCGGCGCATAGGCATGCATGGACGGGGAAAATGTGATATAATGAAAAAGTCTGCGCAGGCAGTTTGCGCGCCGGAAGGAGGAAGGCCATGTTTGCGGCGTTTATCAGGTTTGCGGTGACGGTGGCGGCGGTGCCGCTGTGCGCCGAGTATCTCGACGGCGTGAAAATGCTGGATACGGCCAACGCGCTCCTGGTGGGCGTGATCCTCGCTGGCATCTTCACGGTCCTCAGGCCCGTGATGCGCATGATCCTCTCGGTGCTCAATTTCTGCACGCTGGGCCTTTTGTACATCGCCGCGGACGCCTGGCTGGTATGGACCGCCGCGGGGCTTGTGGAGGACAGCGTGGTGTTTGAGAATTACTGGTGGGCGCTGGCCGTCGCGCTGATAATCAACGTGGCGCGCACGCTGGTGGACGCCGCCGCCGGCGATCTGAGGCGCTGAAGGGAAAGACGGGGAAGGATGAGAAGGCATGCATATTTTTCTGGTCAATGACGACGGCATCGGCGCAAAGGGCATCATGGCGCTTTTTCACGCCGCGGTGGCGCGGGGCCATGAGGTCACCATGTGCGCGCCGCGCTCCCAGCAGAGCGCCGCGAGCCACCGCTTCACCCTGACCGAGCCCATCTACGTCAGGGAATGGCCTGTGGATGCGCCCGGCTGCGAGGCGTTCGCCATCGGCGGCTCCCCGGTGGACTGCGTGCGCGTGGGGCTGCAGCAGCTCATCAGCCATCCCGTCGATGTGGTTATCTCCGGCATCAACGACGGCTACAACGCCGGCATGGCCGTGCATTACAGCGGCACCGTGGGCGCGGCCATGGAGGGCGCGCTCAATCACCTGCCCGCCATTGCGACCTCCATCCACCACAGGGCGGATCAGGCCATGACCGAGCACCTGGCCGACTATACCATCCGCATGGCCGAGCGCTACGTCCAGGCCGGACCGCCGCCGCATGTGGTACTCAACATCAACGCGCCCTGCGTCGCGCCCGGCGAGCTCAAGCCCGCCGTGTACGCGCCGCTGGACAGGGGCAACTTCATCGACGGATACGAACGCCGCCAGTCGCCCCGGGCCGGCACCTATTTCTGGCTCCTGGACGGCTCCAATACCGAGCCGCCCGCGGAAGGCACGGACCTTCACTATTTACGGCTCGGACATATCACGCTGACGCTGATGGGCGATCCCCTGTGCCTGGAAACGTCCGTTTGGGACGGGCTGGGCATCGGCTGATACAGGAAGGACTTGATCCCGTGCAGGACACCCGTGAACTGATCGACCGGCTCAACCTGGGCACAAAGCCGCTGAGCAAGGGCCACAGGCGCATTGCCGAATACATCGCCCAGCATTACGACAAGGCGGTCTTCATGACCGCGGGCGCGCTGGGCCGAGAATGTGGCGTGAGCGAGAGCACGGTGGTGCGCTTCGCCGCCGCCATGGGCTACGAGGGCTATCCCCAGCTCCGCGAACGCCTGCGCGGGCTGGTCAGCCAGCGCCTGACCAGCGAGCAGCGCTTTGCCATCGCCTCGGGCATCGAGCAGGGCGACGTGCTGGCCACGGTCCTGAAAAACGATGTGCACAACATCCGAAAGACCGTCGAGGCCCTGGCCCAGAAGGACTTTGACGACGTGGCGCGGCGCCTTCTGGACGCGCGGCGCATCTATGTGATGGGGCTTCGGTCCGCGGCGCCGCTGGCGCAGTTCATGTACCACTATCTTCATCAGATCTTCGACGGGGTGGCGCTGGTGAGCAACACCACCGGCGACGTCTTTGAGGAGATTGCCCGCATCGGGCGAAGCGACGTGCTGGTGGGCATCAGCTTCCCGCGCTACTCCACCCGCACGGTGGAGTGC
This sequence comes from uncultured Eubacteriales bacterium, assembly GCA_944333375.1. Next base: position 576 of record CALVKX010000125.1, on the reverse strand, counting down.
ATGCGCTTTGCCAGGAAGAACGGCGCGCAGGTGGTGGGCATCACCGACAGCGAGATGTCGCCCCTGTATGCGGAGGCGGACGTATGCCTGTGCGCCTGCACCGACATGGCCAGCTTTGTGGACAGCCTGGCCGCGCCGCTCTCGGTCATCAACGCGCTCATCGTCAGCGTCGGGCTGAACCGGCGCGAGGAGCTGGGCGCGCATTTCAAACGGCTGGAGGGGATATGGAACGCGCACAGCGTCTATATCGACAGACAGGATGAATGAAGTAGCGGTGATCGGCGGCGGGGCCGCCGGGATGATGGCGGCCGTGACGGCGGCCGAGGCGGGCGCGCGGGTAACGCTTCTGGAGCGCAACGAGAAGCTGGGCAAGAAGGTCTATATCACCGGCAAGGGACGCTGCAACCTGACCAACGCCTGCGGCCGGGACGAATTTTTGCAAAACGTGGTGCGCAACCCCCGCTTTCTCTACAGCGCCCTGGATGCGCTTTCGCCCGCGGCGCTGATGGAGACGATGGAGCGCTGGGGCTGCCCGGTGGTGGTCGAGCGGGGCAACCGCGTCTTTCCCGCCAGCCA
>CALVKX010000124.1 GCA_944333375.1 uncultured Eubacteriales bacterium | reverse complement strand
ACGCAGGGAAGCTGCGCCTGCCATCAGAGCGGCGGGCGATGGGAATAGCGACAGGGCCCCGCATCCTGCGGGGCCCTGTCACGCATTGCCGGGGCGGGACATATCCTGTATCGTGCGCAGCCGCGCACGGAAGGAAGGAAGCGATATGATCCCAGTCAGCAAGCTGGTGGAAGTGTTCTACACCATGCTGGGGTGGCCCTACGCTTCGCCCGGCACCAACGGGCCGGCGGGCATCGACTGCTCGGGCGCGTTCGTCTATGCCTACAAGCAGTTCGGGGAGCGAATTTATCACGGCTCCAACCGCATCGTCCGCGTTTATTGCCATGATGTGCGCCGTGTGACCAGCGCCAGCCAGCTCCGCGTGGGCATGGCCATTTTCAAGGCGCGCGAGGACACCAGCCACATGAAGGCGGAATACAAGCCCGGCGGGCGGTACTATGATCCCAACCTGCCCTATGACTATTACCACATCGGCCTGGTGGTGAGCGTGCGGCCGCTGAAGATCATCAACGCCACGCCGCCCAGCGTACGCATCGACACCGATCTGTCGCGCTGGTACTGCGCGGGCGAGCTCAACGCCGTGAACTATGCCGACGACACGCCGATCGAGCCCGCGCCGCCCCCGGACGCCGACCCCCGACTGGCGGAGGTTTGGGCCGAGCGGGGCTCGACCGTCAACCTGCGCGGGAGGCCCTCCCGCGACGCCGTGGTGCGCGCCCGCGTACCCATCGGCGAGGTGGTGGAGGTGCTGGACGAAACCAGCGACACCTGGTGGCACGTGCTCTATCAGAAGACCACGGGCTATATGATGCGGGAATTCCTGCGAGAGCAGGACGGCTGAGCCTCACCCCAGGGAGGCGAGGAACGCCTCAAAGTTCAGGTGAAGGATGCTTTCGCGCTCCCCCTCGGTCAGGGGCAGGCGCATGAAGCGCTCCACTTCCTCTCCGGGCTTCCACATGGGGTAATCCGTACCGAAGAAGACGCGGTCCGCGCCGTAGTGGCGGATGATGCGCGCGGCCTCCTCCGGCTCAAGGGCGTACAGGCTGGAGGAGGTATCGACCCATACGTTGGGGCAGCCCGCCAGGATGCGCCATGCGTCGTTCCAGACGGACCAGCCGCCCAGGTGCGCGCAGATGACCTTGAGATCCGGGACCTGATCGAGCACGCGCGCCATGCGCCGCGGCTCGCTGTAGGCGTGACGGCTGTCGCCGGTGTGGATCAGCGCGGGAAGGCCGCGCTCCGCCATGGCGCGAAACATGGCCACGGCGCGACGGTCGTCCAGAAGAAAGGCCTGGATGTCCGGGTGGAGCTTGATGCCGTGCAGCCCGCCCGCCTTGATGCGGTCCAGCTCGCCGGGCACGTCCTCATATCCCGGGTGCATCGTGCCAAAGCCGATGAGGCGGTCCGGGTGCTCGGCGCAGACGCGCATGAGGTAGTCGTTGACGGAATGGACGCGGCTGGGCGTGATGGCCACGCTGTGCACCAGGAAGCGGGAGATCCCCGCCGCCGTGCCGTGCCGGATGAGCTGGCCCAGGGTACCGTCCATGCACATGGGGATGCCGTAGAAGGTGCCGATGGACCGTGCCGCCTTTTCGGCGATTGCGTCGGGATAGATGTGCGCGTGGGTGTCGATGATGGTCATGAACAAGCGCCTTCCTTCAACCGCGGTCCTCGCGGAAATAGGCCACGCCCAGGCTCATGGGCGGCTGATCCTCGCGTTTCTTGCGCAGGCTGGTGATGATGAGCACCACGATGGTGACCACGTAGGGCAGGGCCTTGAAGATTTCCTGCATGCTGCGGTCCAGGCCGGGGATGTAGAGCTAGAGGATGTACAGGCCGCCGAAGAGGATGCTGCCCCAGATGGCGTTGAGCGGCCGCCAGCGCGCGAAGATGACCAGCGCGATGGCCAGCCAGCCGCGGTCGCCAAAGCCGTTGTTGACCCAGGTGCCGCCGGTGTATTCCATGACGAAGTACAGCCCGCCCAGGCCCGCGAACATCCCGCCCACGAGGGTGGACAGGTATTTGTAGGCCGTTACGTTTACGCCCGCCGCGTCGGCGGTGGCGGCGCTTTCACCCACGGCGCGCAGGTTGAGGCCCTTGCGCGTACGGTAGAGGAAGTAGCTCAGCACCACCGTGAGCACGATGGACAGGTATGTCAGAAAGCCGTAGCTGAACAGCACCTCGCCCACCACGGGCAGCGAGCTCAGAAAGGGGATTCTGGCGCGAAAGGCGCTGGCCGTGGCCTGCGTGGAGATCTGTCCCACGCCGCCGGCCAGCCTGGAGAGCGAGCCGCCGAAGAAGTTGCCAAAGCCCATGCCAAACGTGGTCAGCGCAAGGCCGGTCACGTTCTGGTTGGCCCTGAAGGTGATGGTGAGCACGCTGTAGATCAGCGCGCCAAGGCCCGAACATACCAGCGCGCACACCAGCGCAATCAGCATGCCCACGAAGGGCACGGGGGTCTCCACGGCGTTTTCGTAGAGAAAAGCGCCCATCAGGCCGGCCACGCCGCCCATGTACATCATGCCGGGCACGCCAAGGTTCAGGTTGCCGCTCTTCTCGGTCACGATCTCGCCGTTGGCGCCGTAGAGAATGGCGATGCCCTGCGCGATGGCCTTTTGCAAAAACACGACGATCAGGTTCATGCCTTGACCTCCTCGCTGGCGCGCTTGCGCATCTCGATGCGGTAGTTGATGAAGAACTCGCAGCCCAGAATGAAAAACAGGATGACGCCGGTGAGAATGTCGCTGGCGTTTTCATTGAGGTTGAACTGCGTGGCGATCTGAATGGCGCCCTTTTCCATGAACACAAGGAAAAACGCCACCAGCAGCATCGCAAAGGGATTGAGCTTGCCCAGCCACGCCACCACGATGGCCGTAAAGCCGCGGCCGCCGGCCAGACCCGTGGAGATGGTATGGCCCACGCCCGAGGCCAGCAGATAGCCCGCCAGGCCGCCGATGCCGCCGGAGATGGCCATGGTGCGGATGATGACGCGGCCGACGTTGATACCGGCGTAATGCGCCGTGTTTTCGCTCTCGCCCACCACGGCGATCTCATAGCCCTGCTTGGAGAACTGCATATAGATATACAGGCCCACCATAAGCGCCAGCACAATGAGGATGGGCAGGAGATAGCTGTTGGTGCCGATGGAAGGCAGCCAGCCCTCCTTGCCCTGGCTGTTGATGAGGCCCACGTGGTTGGAGCCGCGGGGGTTTTCCCAGAACACGATGGCGAAGGAGACAAGCTGCATGGCGATGTAGTTGAGCATGAGGGTAAAGAGCGTCTCGTTGGTGTTCCATCGCGCCTTGAAAAACGCGGGAATCACGCCCCAGACGAGCCCGGCGGCTATGCCCGCGAGGGGGCATAGCGTGTACATGGCCCAGGCGGGCAGCGCCTTTCCATAAATCATCACGGCGGCGGAGGCCATGGCGCCCACCAGCACCTGTCCCTCCGCGCCCACGTTCCAAAACCGCATGCGGAAGGCCGGCAGGACCGCAAAGCCCACGCACAGCAAAATGGCCGCGTCTCGGAAGGTGACCCACATGCGGCGGCTGGTGCCCACCGCGCCGTCCCAGATGCCGGCATAGACGCTCAGCGGGTTCATGCCGGTGAGCCCGAAGATGATCGCCGCGCAGACCACCAGGGCGCATACCAGCGCCGCCAGCCGCACCAGCATGGCTCGGCCCAGGGAGAAATCGCCTCGCTTGACGATGTGCATCAGGGGTTCCTTGGCGCCGGTCATGGCTGCGCCTCCTTTGCGTCATGGTTGGTCATCATCAGGCCGATCTGCTCCTTGGTGGCTTCGCGCGCGTCCACCGTGCCGCTCACCCGGCCGTCGGCCAGGACCAGGATCCGATCGCACAGGGCCAGAAGCACGTCCAGGTCCTCGCCCACGCAGATGACGGCGGAGCCGTTTTTCTTCTGCTCGTTGAGCAGGCGGTAAATGGTGTGCGAGGAGTTGATGTCCAGCCCGCGCACGGGATAGGCCACCATCAGCACCTGCGGCGAGGAGGCGATCTCACGGCCGACCAGCACCTTTTGCACGTTGCCGCCGCTCATGCGGCCCACGGGCCACTCCACGCCCGGGGTGACCACGTCCAGCTCGCGCATGATGTGCTCGGCCAGCGTGCGCGGCTGCTTGCGCTCGGAAAAGAAGCCGCGGCCGCGCTTGTAGCTGCGCAGCATCATGTTGCCCGTCATGCCCATGGAGGCCACCAGACCCATGCCCAGCCGGTCCTCGGGGACAAAGGCGAGGCGGATGCCGATGTCGCGGATCTCCTCGGCGGACATGCGGGTCAGCTCGCGCACATGGCCCTTGCGGTTGGTGTACTGGATGGAGCCGCTCCTGAGCGGCTGCAGGCCCGCGATGGCCTCCAACAGCTCCTTCTGCCCGCTGCCCGCGATGCCCGCAACGCCCAGGATCTCTCCCGTGTAGGCTTCCAGGGAGGCGTGGGAAAGCACCTCGCGTCCCTCGTCGTTGACCACGGTCACGTCCTGCATCCTGAGCTTGAGGCGGGGATGGTCGGGCTGAGGACGCTCAATGTTGAGGTCCACGCGCTTTCCTACCATCATTTCGGTCAGACTCTTCTCCGTGGCCTGGGAGGTCACGACGGAGCCGACGCTGCGGCCCTTGCGCAACACGGCCACGCGGTCGCTGAGGCTGAGGACCTCGTTGAGCTTGTGGGTGATGATGATGATGGAATGGCCCTGATCGCGCATGTTGCGAAGCACCTTGAAAAGCCGCTCCGTCTCCTGCGGGGTGAGCACGGCGGTAGGCTCGTCGAGGATGAGGATGTTGGCGCCGCGGTAGAGCATCTTGACGATTTCCACCGTCTGCTTCTGCGACACGCTCATCTCGTAGATCTTCTCGTGCGGGTCGATTTCAAAGCCGTATTTTTCGGTGAGGGCGCGGATGTCGCGCTCGATCTGACGCATGTCCAGGCGGAGCTTTCCAGGCAGGCCCAGAATGATGTTTTCGGCGGCGGTGAGCACATCGATGAGCTTGAAATGCTGGTGGATCATGCCGATGCCCAGGGCGAAGGCATCCTTGGGCGAACGGATGACCACCTCGCGGCCCTCCACGTAAATGTGGCCGGCGTCAGGAAAATAGATGCCGGCCAGCATGTTCATCAGCGACGTCTTGCCGCTGCCGTTTTCGCCCAGGACGCTCAGGATTTCACCGCGGCGCACGGTCAGATCCACGTTTTCATTGGCGACCACCGATCCGAAATGTTTGGTGATGCCGCGCATCTCGATCATTGCGTTGGATTGCAAGGCTTCTCCCTCCGGGCTGTGGAATGAAACAACGCCCTGCCGCCCCAGCGGGCGGCAGGGCAGAGCCGAAAATGTCGCTTACTGCTCAACGACCGCGTTGATGCCGTCGATGATGATGTCAAAGTAGGGAGCGCTGCGCACCTCGGACTCGTGGAAGTAGCCGTCCGAAACCATCTCGGTGCCTTCCAGGCCATAGGCGGTGGTGTAGGTGGTCAGCTCCTCGCCGCCCACGGTGAAGGTGGAGCAGTCGAACACGTGCAGGGTGCCGTCCTTGAGCGCGGCCTCGACCTCGGCGACCTTCTCAGCGGTGCCGGGGGCCACGGCGGCCTCGTTGAGCTCGGTGATGTGCACGGCGCCGTCAGAGTAGCCGTAGCACCAGTCCCTGGGGATCTCGGTGCCGTCGATCACGCTCTTGATGGCGAAGGTCACGTACGCGCCCCAGTTGCAGGCGGCGGAGGTGAGGGCCTGGGTGGGGGCGGTGGGGATCATGGAGATGTTGTAGCCCACGATCGGAACGCCGGCGGCCTCACAGGCGGTGGCGGGGCCCACGGTGTCGGAGTGCTGGGAGATCAGCACGCAGCCGTCGGCGATCAGGGCCTCGGCGGTCTCCTTCTCCAGCGCCATGTCGGACCAGCTGTTGGTGTAGCGCACCTCCATGGTGGCGGAGGGGCATACGCTGCGGGCACCCAGGAAGAAGCTGGTGTAGCCGGAGATGACCTCGGCGAAGGGGAACGCGCCCACGTAGCCGATCTTGGCGGTTTCGGCGGTGATGGCGCCGTCCTCGATCATCTGGTTAAGCTTCATGCCGGCCACCACGCCGCTGACATAGCGGGCCTCATAGATGGCGGTGAAGTAGTTGTGCACGTTGGTCAGCTCGCTGGAGCTGGCGGCGGTGCCGGTGGCGTGGCAGAACTGGATGTCGGGATATTCGGCGGCGGCCTGGAACACGTAGCTCTCCTGGCCAAAGCTGGTGGCGATGATGATGTCGCAGCCGTTCTCGGCCAGGTCCACCGCGGCCTCATAGGCGGCCTCGGTCTCGGGGATGTTGTACTTAATCATCACCTGTCTGTCGGCGATGCCCAGGGCTTCCTGGGCGGCCTT